>NZ_JBYNDP010000173.1:0-6170 GCF_059783535.1 Tateyamaria sp.
GGCCGTTCTCCAGTGCGCCGGGCACGGAACTGTCGATGCAGAGCGGGCAGTCCGTTACGGCTTGCACACGTTCCACCAGCTGTTTCATCAGCTCGGGCTCGACAAAGTTGTTGTCCGCATATCTGGGGTCTTCCGCCATCTTGTTCGAAAAGACAGCACCAGAGTTGACATCGAGCACTGTCGCGCCTGCAGCAACTTGCGCAACAGCATCCGCTTCAACACGCGAGAAGTCACCACGTTCCAACTCTTCGTTCAGGATTTTGCGACCTGTTGGATTAATCCGTTCACCGATCACGCAGAACGGTTGGTCAAAGCCAATCAGCGCGGTTTTGGTTTTGGATTCGATGACGGTGCGGGTCATGTGCGCGGCCTTTGTGCGTTGGTTTTGCGAAGTGTTGTTCCGATTCCTCCGCTACTGCGCAGGTCAAAACGACATCCCACCGGTTGGAAAAGACACCTATCGCGCATGAGGCTGGTACGCGAGGGGGTAGGGCTTGAAACCTTTTCAGGACATTTATGAGTGATGTTAGCCCAGCGCGGTAGGCACAGCTGATGCGCCGCCGTTTTCTATCGCCCAATTGGCGTTCGTTTTGATCCCGCCAAGAGGAAAGAAATGCACGTGCGTCACGTTGAAATCTGGGTTCGCAGCCTTGTGCGCTGCCAACTCTGACACAACGTCGGTCGGTTCGAACGGCAGTAGCAACTTGGTCACGTCTTTGGCGCGGCGCTGAAGGACACGCAAAGACGGTCCGACGCCGCATGCAATTGCGAACTTGATCATTGTCTGCAACTTGGCTGGTCCCGCAATCCCGATATGGATGGGCAGATCGATCCCCGCTGCCTTGAGGTTGTCCGCCCAGGTGATGATTGGTCCGGCCTCAAAAGCAAACTGCGTTGCGATGGCCATTTTGGCGTCAGTGCGTTCGGAGAATTTCTGTTTCCAGGCAAGGGCTTCGTCGACGACCTTCATGCCGCCATCGGGATCAATATCCTTGTTGCCTTCGGGGTGCCCTGCGACATGCAGGTGCTTGAAGCCGGCAGTATCGAACGCACCACTTTCCATCAACTGCATCGAGCTGTGAAAATCTCCATGCGGCTGATCCACACCGCCAGCCAGCAGCAGTGCCTGATCAACATCGGCTTCGCCTTGATACCGGGCGATCCAGTCTTTCAGCGTTGCCTCATCCTTGATGATGCGCGCGGGGAAGTGCGGCATGACCGGAAAACCTTCGGCATTCAGGCGTCTGGCGGTGGCCACCATATCCTCGATTGGCGTGCCTTCGATGTGAGCGATGTAAACGCGGGTTCCGGCAGGCAGGATGGCGCGGAAATCCTCAACCTTCTGGGATGTGCGCGGCATCACCTCGATGGAGTAGCCTTGAAGGAACGCCTCAACCTCGGGCGAGAGGGTGCCGGGCACTGGGCCGTCGTCACGTTTGAAGTTCAGCAATGCCATTGCGGCACCTCCCTGTGCTGGGGCGCTATGCCCATCCCTCGTTGTCAATCAGCGCCTTGATCCGCGCCTGATCGTATTCCGTTTCCAGCCGTACGGCTTCACTCTCCGCAACTTCGGCGGGATCGCCTTCGACTGTGTAAGGGGCCGCCTTGCGCCATTCGGCCAGATACGCATCGGCATCCTTTGCATTCACTTTCATCGCGGCGCGGTCGATCGCCTGCTCGAAGCGTTCCGCAAGCTGACGCTTGGAGCCACGACGGCCTTTGCCCACGATCACTTGGGCAGGGATGTCGCGCCAATAAACGATTGTGACATCAGGCATGTGATTCCTCCGCGTATCTTTGGCCCTAATACGCGACGATTTAGAGTATCTGAGGCTCAATTTCGACAAAGGACGCTACCGTTGCGACGTCGTGATTGGTGAGTCTGAATTGCAACAATCCCGTACTTTCAATTCGAAAGCCGTTTGGACGTGCCGAAGCTTGGTTAAGATGTCCCTAACAAGACAAAAAAAGTCGGGCAGGAAATCATGGTTATTCGGGTCGATTCCCATCGGCTGGCCTATATGGCCGTGCCAAAGGCGGCGTGTTCATCGGTCAAGGCAGCGTTGGCTGCAATTGATCCGCTTCAAGCGGAAGACAACGTGAACGGGTTCACGCAGCAGCAAGTGCATGCCATTTATCCAACAGTGCGGTTTCGCCCGCATCGCTGGAGTATTCTGGAAAATCACTACTGCTTCACGGTCGTGCGCGACCCTTTGAAGCGACTGCTTGCCGTGTACACCAACCGCGTCGAAGGATTGGGTATTCTAAGTCATAGCCCGAAAATTCGCCGGGGTAGGGTACACCTGCCCACTGAACCGGATCCAGATTACTTTTTTCAAAACCTGAGCGCCTACATTGCGACCTCTTCGGATATCAAACACCATGCTTTGCCGACCGAGCTGTTCACCGGTGCGGATTGGTCTGTCTACGATCGCGTCTTTCGTACAAGTGAAATGGATGATCTTGGCGTCGCGTTGAGCGAACACACAAGGCGAGACGTCGTGATACCGCATTTCAACTCAAGCGATCGTCGTCTTGAGCTGAGTGATCTGTCCCCACAAACACAGCGTGTTCTGGCCGTGCTTCTTGAGGAAGAATATGCGCATCTTGCCGCATTTTTCGACAACCCGTTCGATCAGCCACGGATGCATGCCGTCGCCTGATCAAGTCACTTGCGCGAATACGTTGCTCGACATATCGTCCACGTAACCCGTTACGAAAGGCGCAGAAGATGGCGCCACAGCGTCCCCAAGGTGCGGGCGCGACAAAGACTAAAGGCGCCCGACAGGGGGCCAAGCCCGTGCCGCGTGCCCCAGGATCGCCCGAGCTTTATGCCGCGCTTGATCTGGGTACGAACAGTTGTCGCATGCTGATAGCCGAGCCGAAAGGCGCGGGATTTCAGGTCGTGGACAGCTTCTCAAAATCTGTCCAACTTGGCCTTGGCTTGGAGAAATCCGGGAAGCTGTCACGCGGATCCATGTCGCGGACTGTGCAAGCCATGCGGATTTGCCAGCAGAAATTGAAACGGCACAAGGTCAGGCGGATGCGCCTTGTTGCTACAGAAGCGTGCCGTAGAGCATTGAATGCGAAGGATTTTGTCCAACGTGTTCAGCGCGAAACCGGTTTGCGGCTGGACATTATCGAACCCGAGGAAGAGGCGCGGCTGGCTGTGGTATCCTGCGCGCCATTGGTCAGCCCCAAAACAGAAAACCTGTTGGTTGTTGATATCGGAGGTGGGTCTACCGAGTTGGTCTGGCTTGATCTGTCTCAGGTCCCGCGCGCTGACCGCCCGCAGTCGATCATGCGGCTGCATTCGGGCTTCAAGCAAGTTGCGTCAGACATGCCCGAGGCACGTGTCGTCGATTGGATCAGTGTTCCCTTGGGGGTCGCTACATTACGGGAACAGTTCAACGACGTAGATGATGATGCCGCGCGATTTGCGCTGATGAGTTGGTTTTTCGAGGAGAACCTGGCCGACTTCTCACCCTATCACGCGACTGAACCGACCGAGCGTTTTCAGATCATCGGCACCTCTGGCACGGTGACCACTGTTGCCGCCTCGCATCTTGGTCTGAAGCGATATGACCGGACTAAGGTGGACGGTCTGCGCATGACGTCGGATCAGATCGACAAGGTCATCCGGTCCTATCTGGCGTTGGGTCCCGGAGGGCGGCGTGCCGACCCCCGCATCGGATCGGACCGGCACGCCCTGATCATGTCTGGCGCGGCGATCCTGCAGGCGTTGATGCGCTGCTGGCCGACCAATCGACTGTCCGTAGCTGACCGTGGATTGCGGGAGGGATTGTTGTACGCGCAGATGAGCGCGGACGGTGTGTTGGAAGATCAACGGATTTGATTGTTGGGTGGCTATGGCAGAACGCGGTCGTTGGCGAGAAAGACAGGCAAACTGATGACCGTTCCCGTGTCTTCTGGCATTCCAGAAGGAGGGACGAAATGATCACCCCTGTTCGAATAAGAAGATGCAGGCGCGGATAATCGATGCTATCGGCAACGCAGATTGCGAAAATCGGCAAGGGACGCATGCATTCCCGCATGATTGACCCTATATTCGCCATCTCGTGAGGCGGGCTGTGTGCACGGCTCGTCAGCGTGCAATTGGAAAGGTGGCACCGTGGCCAAGACCCCAACAGGTAAGAATACATCAGGGCGCGGGCAGCGTGACCTGAAGGTCAAGGTGAAGACGGCCCGCGGACGCAAGTTGTCATCCACTCGTTGGTTGCAGCGCCAGTTGAATGATCCTTATGTGAAGCGCGCCCAGGCCGAAGGCTACCGCGGACGCGCAGCCTTCAAAATCATGGAACTGGATGACAAGTATCGCTTTCTTGTACCCGGTGCTCGAGTGGTGGACCTTGGCGCGGCACCGGGTGGCTGGTGCCAAGTCGCGGTAAAGCGGGTGAATGCACTGGGGGAGAAATCGGGCAAGGCGGTCGGTACAATCCTTGGCGTCGATCTGCAGGAAATGGAGCCGATTGCCGGATGCGAGCTGCACCAGTTGGATTTCATGGAAGATGACGCTGATCTGAAGGTCAAAGAGTGGTTGGGCGGCAAGGCGGATGTGGTCATGTCCGACATGGCCGCCGCGTCCTCAGGCCACAAACAAACTGATCACCTGCGCATTATCTCTCTGTGCGAAGCGGCCGCGTACTTTGCCTTTGATGTTCTGGACGATGGTGGGACATTCGTTGCCAAAGTGCTGGCAGGCGGGGCAGAAGGCAGCCTTCAAAAGCTGCTCAAACAACGTTTTGACAAGGTGGCCAACGTCAAACCACCTGCGTCACGCGCGGATAGTTCCGAGAAATTCGTTGTCGCAACGGGTTTCCGCGGCGACGCGTAACCACTGTTCAGCACAGTCAAATAGCTGCGCCTCGGCAATGCATTTCGCCTAGATTGACAGCCGTGCAGCGTGCGTACCGCGCTCACGATACGGCGTCGTATCGTAGTGCGACCGATAGCATTTCGAAAAATGTGACGGTGAGGCAAATCCACACGCCAAGGCCACGTTAATGACGCTCATGTCAGTCTGCATCAATAGGTTCCGGGCTTTTTGCAGACGCAGTTCCATGTAGTACCGCTTGGGGCTTCGGTTCAGGTAGCGACGAAACAAGCGCTCAAGCTGCCGTGTCGACATGCCGACATCCTTGGCCAGAATGGAGGGGCTGATTGGCTCCTCGATGTTCTGCTCCATGATCTGGATAACTTGGCTGAGCTTTGGATGCCGGACACCAATGCGCGTGGGTACGGACAAACGTTGGGTGTCCTGATCTGTACGGATCGAAGAATAGATCAACTGGTCGGCCACGGCGTTGGCCAACTCTTCCCCATGGTCATCGGCAATCAATTTCAGCATCAGATCGATGGATGATGTCCCACCTGCCGTCGTCAAACGTTTTTCATCGATGACGAAGACCGACTTGGTCAGTTCGACCTCCTGAAACTCTTCCGCGAAGCTGTCTTGGTTTTCCCAGTGGATCGTTGCTCTCTTGCCATCCAACAAACCGGCCTTCGCCAGCGAATACGCAGCCGTGCACAGACCGGCCATTTGGATCCCTTTTCGGGCTTCCCGACGCATCCAGCTTAACAGCCGCTTTGTTGTCGCAGCTTGAACGTCGATACCGCCGCAAATCATGACCACGTCATCACGGGTCAACTCATCCAGATCACCGTCCAGTTGGAAGCCAGGTCCGGCGGAGCAGTGCGCGATGTCGCCGCCTTCTCCTACGATCCTCCAGCTATATAGCTCGCGACCGGCCATACGGTTGGCGATGCGCAGACTTTCCAAAGCGGCCGAGAAGCAAAGCAGGGTGAAGTTGTCGAGCAAAACAAACACAAAACGCTTGGGCTTGGCGACTTCCTGGGGCGGGCGAGAGAACGACATCGCGTCGGGTGTCCTGTTATTATTGCCGGGCGTCCTGACCCGGAGGTTTCGTCAGCCTGACCACGGCGGAAACGCCACGTCAAGAGGGCGCATTTGTGATATGGTGTCCTTCCGATAGCTTTTGTATAGAGGGCCGCGGTCACGTGACCGCTAACAGTTTTTGCGGAGAGACAAGATGAGCGATTGGACGAAATCTGACTGGCGCACCAAGCCCCGGATCCAGATGCCCGATTATACCGACACTGCGGCACTGAACGCGGTTGAGGCGCAGCTT
>NZ_JBYNDP010000174.1:0-6168 GCF_059783535.1 Tateyamaria sp.
CCGCGACCCCCGGCGTGACAGGCCGGTACTCTAACCAACTGAGCTACAACCGCCCGCTGCGTTTGGCGGGTTTATGATCAGCCCCCCGCCCCGTCAAGCGTCTTTTCCCGCTTGGCAGTCGAAATCTGCCGCCAAATCGACAAAGGCTGCTCCCGACCAATGTATTGGCACCATCCTCACGGGCGAGCCAAGCAGTGTATCGTCTGCTGCCTCCCCTTCCTGTCCGCCAAGACGACGATAAAAGCGACGCGCGCCTGAATTGCCCTCCAGAACATAAAGGCGCAGTGCAGATACCCCCTCGGCCCTCAGACAGGCTGCCATTTGGCGCAACAATCGTTCGCCTATACCACCACCGCGCACGCCGGGATCAACGTGCAGGTTGTCAACAATTGGCACATCGCCGCGCTCTACTGCCACAAAGCCCAACACACTATTGGCCTGTTCCGCCAGCAGGATCAGCCGGTGGGCAGGCCAGGTGTCCCACCGCATTCGCATATTTGCCTCGAGCGGGGCCTCCAACACTTCCGGCGGCACAAAAGGCGCGTAAGACGCGCGCCAACTCCGCGCATGAAGCGCCGCTATGCGTGTCGCGTCGCCTGGGTTGGCATCGCGTATCAGGATTGTCATTTTTCTGGCAACGGGATGAATTCATCCTCATCCCCGGGCGGCAATTGGAACCGGCCATGTGCCCAATCGCCCGCGCGCCAAGCTTCTTTGGCCGCATCAATCCTATCTCGCGACGAGGCAACGAAGTTCCACCAAATATACCGCGACCCCTCGAGCGTCGCTCCACCAAGCAACATCAAACGTGCACCCTGTTCTCCAGCCGCCAACGAAATGGCGTCTCCGGGACGAAACACCATCATCTGCCCCGCCTGGTACAAATCTCCGGCCACGGTCACCGACCCTTCGACAACATAGACGCCCCGATCCTCGTGGTTATCGGGCAAAGGAATACGCGCCCCCGCCTCAAGAACCGCGTCCGCATAAAACATCTCTGAAAACGTCTGCACGGGTGCTGTCTCGCCCCACGCATCCCCGAGGATGAGGCGCACCTCTTTGCCTTCCCCTTCCAGAAACGGCAGCGTGTCTTTGGGCGCGTGCTGAAAATCGGCCGGGTCATCCTCGGCGTCCTTGGGCAGCGCAACCCAGGTCTGAATGCCGAACAGATTGTGCGGCTTCTTGCGAATCTCGCCATCCGTGCGCTCAGAGTGGGTGATCCCGTGACCTGCCACCATCCAGTTCACAGCGCCCGGTTCAATCCACTGATCCGTGCCAAGACTGTCCCGGTGATGTATCTTACCTTTGTAGAGATACGTGACAGTGGCCAACCCGATATGTGGGTGCGGACGGACGTCGATGCCGTTCCCAGTCACGAATTCGGCCGGCCCCATCTGGTCAAAAAAGATGAACGGGCCCACCATCTGCCGCTTGGGCGCGGGCAAGGCACGACGCACCTCGAACCCACCCAGATCACGGGCCCGCGGCACTATAACAGTTTCGATTGCATCAACGGCATCCCCTTTGGGGCAATCGGGATCAAGGGCCGGGTTCCAGCTCATGGCATGTCTCCTTACGTCTTGTGATCAAGATAGTCGGAGCATGCTGACCAACAAGCAATTGTCGTCCACGGCCCCTGTGCACCCAAGCACGATCAACGACCGCCACACCCGCCCCCACAACCCGAGACTGATCTACGACGCAACTTTTACGAGTATAATTCGTTGAGATGCCATCAGCCTCCCGTATAACGGGAGCAAGTACCCACAATTCAAGGTACCCAGACAACAGAGGACATTATGAAAAACCTATTATATTTCACTGCGGCTTGCGCAGCCGTTGCAGGACCCGTTTGGGCCGACAGTATTGTACCCACAGACATGGCCCCAACCTGCGTTGTGTCATCGGAAACGATCAACAGCTGGTTTGCTGGAGGGTCGATTGCAGAAAACGCCGCTGTCAACGCCCCGGACTCGGTCACGTTTACAACAACTTATGACAACGATCCTGACAGGTGCGATTTCTACACCTGGGGGGCGCAGATGTTCCTCTGGCTGACGTCCACAGATGGCACCAAGCTTGTGCTGGACAGCCCAAACTTCTTTACGATTGCCCCGGTGGACAGTAACGGCAACCGCGTTTTCATCGAAAACACTGTATCCACCCCAACTGCGCTGCAGGTCCGAAGTGAAAAGGCAGATACGCCTGCCGGAGACGACATTGGAGAGATCGGCCAAGCCGGATCATCAGGTGTCCTGATGTCTCAAGACAGTTCCTTGGTCTACTACGGGTTGGCCGCGAACGATGCCTATGCCTACTTCCTGACAGGGCAGAAGGATCCAACGTCGAATCTCGCCGCGAAGTCGACATTTCCTTACACTCAGGCGGACCTGACCGATCTGCAAACCTACATGACCGACAAATGGAGTGGGACCACACTTCTGACTGGCAATCAGCTTGCGATGGAACTCAAGACATCATGGGTCGAAGCCAGCACACTTGCCGATAGCAGCACCTACCTGACGATTGAGGGGACGATCCCCAACTACGTCGCAAATAGTGAAAATACCTCGATGTCTGTCGACACGACAAATCCCACCAAAACGGTGACACTCGCCCTCACCGGCATGCATGTGGTGGGAACAGTCCAAGACCACCCTGAATTTGTCTGGGCAACGTTTGAGCATTACAGCAATGCGCCCGACGCGCCCTATTATTACCTCGCAGACGACGGCACGATTACCCTCAATGATTTTGACAGCAACCACGACTTTCTGTTCATGACCGATGGCGGTGCTCAGACGGATGCCAACATCGAATGTATGAAGGCCACGAAGGACGGAAAGATCGAGGTCAATGTCATCGGCACCGGAGAGCCGGTCTGTGAAGGTGGCATCGTTCCATCAAACACGGTGCGGGAATACCCATGGGGCAATCTTGCGAATGATCCGTCAAGCGCCACGGTCACGAACAACACCCTGCTTCTGTCGATTAACAACTCGGTGCGCAGCCAATTGGCGACAGGCGACATTCGCGCAAACTACATCCAGACCGGCAGTGTCTGGACCACAACACCGTCGGATGGCGGCACAGCACCAATTCCCAATCAATTGGCAAACCAAGCGCTGAACCTGCGTGGCTCGACCACCATCGCAAACATGACGATGGAGACCTACACACAAGGCACCAACTGCTTCAGCTGTCACAACCTAACAGAAGGCACGCCAAACAGTTTCGAAGCGTTTGGCCTGTCACATGTCTATTCCCAAATTGAGCCGCTCCAACCGGCCAACTGATGTCATCGGGCGTCGCGCGGATGTGCGGCGCCCACTCCCTTTTTTAACGGTGCACCTATTGGCATCGCAGGACACTCACGCGCAGCGGCTACGACAGAGGCTTGCCCTTCAATTGCAGCGCCGTCCGTTCCATTTCTGCCGCCAAAACGATCAGCCGCGCCACGTTCCGCGCTTCGTCAGACTGCGCGACCTCGTACGCTGCATACTCCAAAAAGCGCGCTGTGACGGCCAACACCGCACTGGTCCTGCCCTCTTGCGGCAGGTCATCCAACTCACGCAACAGGCTTTGAACGTAGGTGCCCAGCGGCGGGCTTTGACTCTCGGCTTCCAGCATGTCCCAGGCCTTTGAACACATATTTTATGACTGTGTTTTACGAACGGCACCAACAGCCTGTCATGTCACGCAGTTACGTGACAGCCATCAAGGCAGAATAAGCCCTGCCCCGATCCCCTTGACCGCGGCAGTTGTTCGATCAGCGACGCCCAGCTTGGAAAAGATACGGCGCACCAACGTATCCACCGTATGAGGTGATAGAAGCAAAATGTCTGCAATGCTGCTGTTGGACTTGCCACGCGCAATCCAGCGCAGGATTTGGCGCTCGCGCGGGGACAGGTCAACACCGGACAAAGAGGTCGGGTTCAACTCACAGTACCGGATGTGCCCGGCCTGCGCGACAACCTGAAAATCGAGGACAAGCGCGTCGCTCGGAAAATCCCCGGCAGCATCCACGCCCAACCCGACATAGCCATTGCGCACCCCCGGACCAAAGACCTGGAACGCCAGACCATCCCCGACACCCGCATCGCGCATGTCGTTCAGGTATCGCTTCTGGTCCATAGTCAGGCGCACAAGATTGCGAATGTTCGACCATCGGAACGGGGCCGTCACGCTTTGCGCAAATTCAGTGATCGGGTCGATGGTATAGAGCTTTTGCTCGATATAGTGACACACCCACTGCTCGGAAAATCCGTCGGCACTCACATTCACCGCATCCTGCCCGCGCACGTCCCCCGTAAAATGGTGATAGCTGACCTTGGTGATGCCCCGGTCGTGAAAGTAGCGCAGCAAAAGCGACCACAAGGCACCGGTATCGGTTTCAGCGCGAATGGCCTCCAAAGCAGTATGTGTCATTGCAATCCCTTACCTTGAAAACACGCTACCACGCCCAGAGGCCAGAATGGCGGCCATCCAATCTCAAACCAGAGATTTGATAACGCCGCTGCACGCTTTCAATGCAAACAAGCCTTTCGTTGCCGATCGAATGTGAATGAAGTGCGGGCGCGCATCACAACAATCCCAACACGACGACCAAAGCCACTGGTTGACGGGGCACTGTACCAAAAAGGGAATATGGTGGGTCGTGAGAGGCTCGAACTCCCGACATCTTCGGTGTAAACGAAGCGCTCTACCAACTGAGCTAACGACCCGTTAGACGCCTCTTAGCGCAAGGTTGTCGGGACCTTCAACCCCCTTCTGCAAGACAGCTCTGCGACCCGTTCGACATGTGGTAGATCACACCCTGTCCCCCCGGCAGATCAGCAAAGGCCGCAGGCTCAAGGCCCAGATAGTGACAACGCAGGATGCGCGACGTAATTCCGTGCGTCACAATGACCGTGGGTGCGTTCAACTCTGACAGGAATGCGCCGGTGCGCGCGTAGATTCCTTCCAAACCCTCGCCGCCAGGTGCATGGTCATACCACGCCATCCCATCACCCTGATCGAATAGGTGTGGTACCTCGGCTGCAATCTCGGTCCGTAGTTTTCCGGTCCAATCCCCCAAGGTGATCTCGACCAGACGCGAATCCTCCTGCGCACGACCAACCTCTGACCCCAAGGCAATCCGCGCCGTTTCACGGCAGCGTCCCAGCGGGCTGACGCGATACCCCCAACCGGTCAGATCGCGCTTGGCCAACAACCGTCCCTGGGCTGTTGCCTGTGTACGGCCAAGTTCAGTCAAAGGGCTGTCTGCCGCACCCTGCATACGGCCAATACGGTTCCACTCGGTTTCGCCATGGCGCAGGATCAGCAGGTCGGGATACGTCATGTAACCCCGCTACCCCTGCAGGCGCGTCTTCACAAGGGGCAACAATCCTTCAACAACCGCGCGGATCGCGGGTGCATGTCTGCTGCGTGGATGAAGCATGTACCACAAGGGACGCACACGCCGTTTGGCATCCTCCACGGGCAGACCTGCTGTCCTTCACAATGGCAGCCATGCCTTGCCCAACCCCTCCCGCACAGCTGCATGTGCCGCGTCGACATCCGAAACACGCAGATCGACAGCGCCCGCTTCGGCCTCGGTCCATTGGGCTTGAGGCAAATGCGCCATCTCTTCCACATAACCCACCCAATCACCGCGGCCCGCGACGACAAACGGCACGTCACACAGCTTTCGCGCGATGGCATCGCCCTCGTCTCGCGGCTCGGCCATCCGCAGTGCAAGATCTGCTTCACCGTGCATCAAGCGAAGATTTGAGTGGTCTGACAACAGGGACAGCCGGACACCGGGGGCCTGGTCGGACCAGTGCCGCACAACAGGCAGCACAGCGCTTTCAACGATCCACGGCACCGCAGTGATACACACCGACCCTGTCGGCCCACCCTGCCCCGACAACGCATGTGCAGCGGTCGCAGCTTCGGCCTGCATCCGGTCGATGTGAGCCAAGAGCAGAACCCCCTCTTCCGTGGCGCCTGCGTCCGCACCGCGCCACAGGATATGGCCCGTTACCTGTTCCAGCCTGCGCACACGACGCGCAACCGTGGTTTCATGCTGCCCCGTTTCCTCAGCTGCCTTTGCAAAACTGCCAGCGCGCGCAACAGCCCGAAATGTTCGAAGATCGTCCCAATCCCAATCCTGCATTTTTGCAGCCC
>NZ_JBYNDP010000040.1:0-23286 GCF_059783535.1 Tateyamaria sp.
AGAAGGCCGGGAAGAAGAAGATGCGGCAGTTCGGGAAGGTGGATATCCCGCAGGAAGCTTTCATTTCCGCCCTCAAGATGGATGGGTGAGTGCCTGTCCGGGCGCTAGCCCGGCAAACGCTCCAGTGGAGCGTTTGAGGTGCGAACGGGCGGAGCCCCGGATAGTCCATATCGGGCAGAAATGAAAGCAGTGCGCGAAAGTCGTATCGCGCAGCGATGCGCGTAGCGGCACCCGGTTGGAGTGTTGTAGTGCATCAACGCATGGAAGATGGATGGGTTGAGCCGAATGCTGTAAGTGGCATTGATAGTTTCGGTATCTTTGTTGTGGCGCTGCCGCTGATGCAATTGACCATAGCTTGTAATAATCTGCTCACCTTTGGTGTTGTAAAACATTGGCCCGGCCTAGTGACACGAATCGTTTCTCCTCTTAACATCTTGTAGTTTGAAGTCGCTTGGGGGGCGATCAGTGCATATCTTTTTTGTATTTCTTGTGGTCACTTTTCCGGTTGCTGCTTTCGCTCAAAGCGACCAGGATTTCGGATTTCCCGCGCCCATTGATGTTCCAACTCAACGGGAATTGCTTGTTGAAAGATTTCCCGGACCTGACAATGCAATATGCCGAGTGAGATCTTTGATTTCCTATAGGCGTAGTCTCGAAATCTTTAGGGTAGGAACACTAGAAGCATACAATAAGAAGATAGATAGAATATGCAAGCAACTCAAGTCCGTGGAGCGCCGAGTAAATGAAAACTTTGCAAGAGGTGATTTATCTCCAAACGAAAAAGAAAACTTAGACCGCAGAATAAGTGAGTTGAGAGATCAGTGTCTAACTTCGAATTATGATGATAGTGATTATTGGCAATTGTATCAAGATTTTTTGACGTTGTACCAGAGCGAGTCGGCCCAATCAAAAGAGGATTTGAATAGATGCTATGTAAACGATGACTGTAGAGCGTGCCGGCAGTAGCAAATGTTAGACGACATCAGCTTAAGAGCCAGGTTTGAAATCGTATTCGGTGAGTTTGCACTGGCGGCAGTTGATCTGTTGCCCGTTATATTATTTGCATTTGTTTTTCCACTTTTCATTGTTAAGATCGTCGGTCTTGACCGCAAAGTATACCAATATGTTGCTTACGAGGTTACTTTTTTCTCCGGTTTAGGGTTATTGATTGCCTACTTAGAGTATCTAAACCGAGAAAGCGTTATTGAAAACCTTCTTCCATCACTAATAGTAGCGATAACATTCTTTTTCCAATTGCTTGGTCGAGCTGGTGTGACGCGGGGAGTTCCGATGCGGACCCGCTCGACGTTGCTATCTGGAACCGCTACCGTGATATCCTTTCTAGTCTGCAGTAGGTACTTCACAATTCTGTTTGGTAACAATGCCGGGTTATGATTTCGCGTTGGTAGCTGGCGTAGCCTCCATTCTGGTGCGGACGCACTGACAAGACTATTCGCGCCAATGTTTAAAATTGTGAGTGCATGGCCGTCCAGTCGGCATTGTATTCGAAGTGAACACTTAGTGCACACTCGAATGCGCCCACTACTCGGGCCGTTCCACAAACCCATGCTTCACCGGGTTCATCCAACAATACCGCACATGGGCGCGGTAATCGGCCTCATCCCGAATGTGATGCTCCCAGAACCGAGGTTGCCAAAGACCAACCTCTCCTTTGCGCCGTAGGGCGGTTTACACCCCTATATTCGCTTTTCAAACGGGTGGGGGGGGGGTGAACCCCGCCCTACGGCATGACATCGAAAACCGCGCCTTGATCGCCCCCCATCTTGTCGAAAAATCCCGATCCCCAACCGGCAATGTCCAAACGCAATGCAAATGGTCGGGCAACACGGCAAACGCATCAATGTGAAACGGCCGCTCACCCTTTGTCACCCGAACTGCATCGCGCAGCGCCTCAATCTCATCCACCAACACCGTCCCGCCCCGCCGCGCCAAGGCGACGGTGAAGAAGATGGACGCTCCGGTGATCTTGGGTCGGCGGTAGTTTGGCATGGGGCAACCCTGCGCGGGGCATGGTTAACGCGGGTTGAACCGAAACGGGGGCGGCGGGGTGAACCCCGCCCTACGACACAATTCCTGACCAAACCTAACCCGCCCTCACCCTTACACTTTCTCCCCTTATCCCCATCTTCTCCACAAGAAATCCACAAGTGATATCAACAGCTTATCCCCAAGAAATTTCGCAAAGCCGTCATTTTTTCGTTGCGCGACTCACCCATCCCACGCCAACCTACATCTACCGGCGCAGAGTTCCTTGAACAAAGCGGTGGACGCAAAGGCCCCGGAGGCAACGGGATGATCAGGACGGACCGCAAGGCCTAGCTTGGACATCAACGAGCAACTGGATGCAGGTCGGATCGTGTGGCCCTGAAAGGGGTGTGACGAAAGGGCGGTGTCAGCAGGGTCGATGCGAGGGGCGGTTTGGCTTGCGCCAGGCAGTTCCGGCGAATGGCGGTAACGTCACGAGCAAGCTGGGCCAACATGTCGCCCTCTGGGGGGATGATGAGGTTCAACGAGGCGTCAGGGTGTGCTCTCGGGCACGGCACGGACTTCGGTTCGCGCACCTGGCGCCTTTTCGTTGTCTTGAACGCAACCCTTCTCACCATTTCCAGATGCGTGCCGGACGGTCAGTCCCTTTTGACGCGATCATTGCGGTTCTCCGCCTATTGAGCGTCCTGTTCGGTCCAAGTTGGTCCCTTGTTTTGACCGACATCAATGCGTTTTCCGACTAGCCCAGGCACAGTTTCCGCAGGCAAGCAACGGAGGCCCCTTATGCAGCGGTTCATGCTGTTCTTTTTCCTGCACATCTTCATTGGAGCCACGATGGCTGGGTCTGGCGTCATCGCGGCGCTGTCGCTCGGTTACGGCACAGTCGGACCTATTCTAATTGCGGCCGCCATCGGCTTCGTTGCGGCATTTCCGGTCACATGGGTGGTGCAACGGCGTATTACAGGCGCTGGCTAGAAACGCAGCGCCAGTCATCAATCCGTCAGTTGAAAAAGGAGTGCCTACGCTGGTACGCAACTGCTGCGGCGCTGGCACTCCGTATCAATCGGGGTATTTACTTCCTCGGCTGCAGCCGGCCGGAACGCCTGCTCTAAACACATCTCAGCCATCGCCGCGCCGAGGGCAGCATCGGAAGCCCGGCCGCTTTCCTGCATTCCACAAACAGCGAAGAAGCGCTTGTATCACCAAGACCGTGCCACTTCGACTGCTTGGGCGTCTCACCGTCAATTGTAACCGAAGGCCTCGTCTTCCATCCATTCAGGTGTTCCGATACCGGCGCGCATCAATAGACATGCTGTGCCTTTGCGCTGGAAATAGAGTGCTTCCAATGCGTACCAGCCGGCTTCCGGCACAATAGCTTCGACCTGTTCGCTGGGGTCACACCCATGTACGCCGTCAAAGTAGACAACTTCCTCACCACCGATCTTCATTTGCAGACCATCATTGCTCATGAAGTCGATTTTATACGTGCCCGGTTCATCAAAGCGCACATAGCCTTCGATCACGGCAATGACTTTTTGTGCTTTGCCGGATGTCAGTGTTTCGTCACCTTCAGCTGTGTCGCGATAGTCCAGACCGGCCAGTGGTTTGCCGGGTTTTGCTTTCGCGTGGGCGCGTTCCGCTTCGCTGAGCGTGCGGACGCTGTCAAAGTAGTACTTCACCGCAAGCCCCTGGGTCAAACCTGATGGCTGCGGATCGGCCGGCGTCAGTTTGAGCGGGGCGGCAAGTGTGGCTGTTGCCAACACAAGTGTAGCGGCGGCCAGAGCGACCGTCTTTAACATCTTCATCTGATACTCCCGTTGGTCCCGGCCGCTTTTGGTGCGACCTTGAATCACCGCAACCTTAGAAGGCCCTGTCAGTGGGTGACAACAAGAGTGAGCGGATTCGTGATCAAATCACCCCGCAACTACACGGCACGGTAGAAAAGATACCGATCCGGTGCGATTGTGTCGGGTCCGCAGATCTGTTCGAGGCCGACGAGCGGCTGTTGTGACAAGATCAGCCCACCGGGTTGCATGAGTGCTGCGATCAATGGACTGAGGCGCATGCCTTCTTCGACATCCTTTTCCTTGATGCCGTAGCCAAAATCGTAATGTGCGAGCGCCATCTTGTGCCCTTGGCCGGCCAGCCGGGTGAGCATGGCTTCTGCCTCACCTTCGAGAAAGTCTTCGGCTGGGGGGACGCAGCTTGGGTGGCATTTCAGCATCCGGTCGATCACCCAGATGCGGCGATCGGGCAATTCCTGGCGCAAGTGATCGTAGGTGCGGCCGTTGCCCAACCCCATTTCCAGTACATCGCCTTCCAGTGTGGCGATCTTCCTTGCCGCCCAGTTGATTCCATCGATCTGCGCGCTCAATCGCCGCCGCATCGATTCCAGTCTGCTCATGTCGTTGTCTCCATCGTCCACGGCGTTGCGCCGCCTGACAGCATTTCGTGTACAAAGCTTTCGGTGAAAGCCCAGATCGCGGGTGTGTGAACCAGGTGATGGGTCAAAAGACCGAGAGGTTCTTGTGAGTCTTCAGTCCTTTGCCGCCGAGCAGCCAAATGCGCCACTGTCGTTGCCACCAGCGTTTCAGGCGCGACAAGGTCGCGTGTGCCCTTCCACCATATCGGGTCAATGTGAGTATTGATCTGCATCAGTCCAGGCGCCGCATTGATGCTTTTGCGAGGCCCGAATGTGGATATCACCTTGAACCCTTGTTCGTTTAGCTGCGGGAGCAGTGTGGGATGGATCCTGTTCCACGGCGGCACGAACATGTGCTGCAGCCGTGAACCAAACAAGTCGCGCATGCGAGCCAGTCCACGTGCGCTGTCGCGAACGAAGTCTGGCCGATCCGTGAGGAACTCATTCTTCTTCTCATCCGGTCCGCTGTGATCCCGATGTGCCCATCCATGAACGACCGGGATCAATTGCTCACCATCCACGCATCCGGCCAGCTCAGCCGTTGCACGGGCCGGTATGACCGCCAAGTGAACGGGCAGTTCAGTCGCTCGAGACAGGTCTTCCAGTTGCTCAAGTTCTGCAGTCGGGGCAATCGCATCATCGTCGCGCCACCAGAATGGAACGGGCAACCCATCACGTCGACACGCGGCGAGCTCAGTGCGCAAGGGCGTCCAGTCAATGTGCATGCGACGCCCCCGCCAATAATCCGTGCGCGACGTCCACGCTTACTTTGGCGCCGTCCATGCCGGTTGTACGAGGAGAGCGTCGTTCCTGCTGGGCAAGCTTGCCGATGGCATCTGCTAGGGTCGGTCCCGACAGGTCTGCCTGCCTTACCACTGACACGGCGGGCAGCGCGGCCAGGGCATCCGCGCGCAACCCCTGTTCGACTTCGCTGCCATCGTCAAACGGGACAAAGATCGCGGGAACGCCAGTCTGCAAGACATCGAGCGCCGTGTTGTATCCACACATGGACACCGATGCCATCGCGCCCAGAAGCAGCTCGCGAAAGTCGGGGCGGGGGCCTTCGACCACCACGTTGGCTGGGACGCGGTTTGCCCAGAACGTGCGGCGCGCATCGTCACCACCAACAAGAAAACGCCACGAATATTCGGTATTCAATTTCGCCGCTTCACAAGCGGCCTCAAAGACCTTGTCGCCAACGGCACCGCCACCTGCACTGACCAAGATTTCATTGTGATGAGGAGCGTTCATATCTGGTGCGTTGGGCGCCACAAAGCCGGTGTAACGCAGCTTGGAGCGCAGCCCGTCCGATACAGGCCAGCTTGCGTCCAATGGCACGACCTCAAGGTCAGAGTGAACCAGCACGGCGTCGTAGAAGCGATCTACGAGTTGGTCGGCGAAGGTGACTTTGGATGGTTTGGAGGGTGGCGCGAGGATGTCGCGAATGGATGACAGGATCAGTGGGCGCGACGGCAAGCCATCTGCAGTTTCAAGCAGCGCCTGGAACTCGGCCTTCAATATGCGGCGCCCAAACGGGAACAGCTCGGTGATTAACACGTCGGGGCTCTGCTGCACGATGTGATCAAGCAATGTGGTCTGGCGGGTGGCCAGATAGGCATCGTCTGCAGCCTCACCAATGTCCGTGAGAAGTGTCGAAAAATCAGTGCAGTTCGATTGTAATGGCGGCAATTGCACAAGGGTCAGGCCCGCGCCGTCGAAATGCGGAACGGGCCTGCCTCCGCTGACAACGGTCACCGTATCGCCTGCAGCAACAAAGGCACGGCCAAGGGTCAGTGCACGCGCCAGATGCCCGGTGCCCAGCAGATGTGTGACCACAATCGTGACCTGCATCAGCGCGCCTCCAATCGTTGGGCGTCTGGCATCAGTGTCAGTGCGCCAGCGTCGACTTGGAGGATAAACAAGCGGTTTCGCTTGATCCTGAACGGCGCCGGCCCGGTAAAGTCCCAGCCGGTTGCCATGGCCAACAACACGCGCATCGTACCGATATGGCAGACAGCCACTGTGTCGCGCGTCAAGCTATTCAGCCATGGCTGCAAACGTGCCCGCAGGCTATCCGGACTTTCGCCGCCCGGTGGGCAGTAGTGCCACCCCCAGTCTTCGATATGGCGAAACCCGCTGGTCGCATCAGCGGACAGCTCCGCACCATGGTGCCCTTCCCAGTCGCCCCAGTTCATTTCGATCAAACAGGGTTCGACACGTGGCGTACGTCCGGCCACCAGTTCAGCGGTTTCCGTGGCGCGAGCCAGCGGGCTCGACACCAGATCGGCGTTCTTGAAATCGTCGGGCAGACGGAATCCTGCCAAGTCGCGGCGCGCTGTGTCATCAAGGGGAATATCGCTGCGGCCCTGCAAGCGACCCTCGCGGTTCCAGGTGGTGTGACCGTGACGCAATAGTGCCAGACGGATCATATCCTGCCCTCGATTGCCGCGCGCAGTGTTCCAGCGGCAGCGGGCAGCAGATGGTGCTCTGCAATTTGCGCGCGGGCCTGAGCGCCCAAGGTTTCGACCATTGCCTGATTGGTCAGCATATCCGTCAGCTGTGCAGCCATCGCATGTGGACCCTCCGCGACGACAGGTTGCATCCCGGCTACCACGTCGCGCACCCCGGGCCGATCCTGGGCGACAACAGGCAATCCAGCCGCCTGCGCTTCCAGATAGGCATAGCCGAATGCCTCGTTCACGCCGGGCCAGAACAATAGGCGGGCGTGTTCATATTTCGATTGCAATGCTTCCGCCGACAGCGCGCCCAACATCCGCACGCGCGCGCCGAACGGGGCCATCAGGGTCGTGACCTCGGCCTCGGCCGGGCCGTCGCCTGCGATGTCCAACTGCCAATCCAGCGCAGGATCCAGCAGCGCAACCGTCTCAGCAATCAGGTGGTAGGATGCCAGCTTGTCCCCGGCGCGCATCATGCCGACACTCAGAATGGCACCGGCATAGTCCGATTGTGTAGGCAACTCCGTGCGGTCAAGGAACGGGCGCAGATGGGTCAGAACCTGACCAACTGGTGCATCGCGGCGCAGCGTTTCTGCGTCACGGGCAGTGACGTAGAAGATGGTGTGCGCTTGATCACTGGCGGCCTCTGCAGCTTCGGCAAATCGCGCCCATGGTCCGCTAAGGCGCTTGCGCGCGCGCGTGCTTTCGACCTGTGTGTACGGAATGCCCAAGGCGCGAGCGACTGGTGGCCCGATCAAGTCCGGGGCCTTGTAGTAGTTGTGATAGGTCAGCCAGCAATGCCAAGTTGCAGCCTCTGGTGCGGAGAGAAGGCGCGCAACTTCCGTCTTTGCCTGCGCCATCAACTCGGTCTGCAATGCGGTGTCACCCGCGCGGTCATAAATGCGCAAATCGGATACAACGCTCACATCCAATCCGGCATGATCCAGGGCCTTCATCAAGGCGCGGGCCATGGTCCGGTCACCGGATGGCACCGGGTGATCCGGCGCCTTGAGCGGAGCATAGAAAGCGACGGTCACGCAGCGTCCATGATGGCGCGCAAGCGCCGTGCAAGGTGCGCAATGCCGGGTTGCATGGTGAAATCGGTATGCAGGCGGGTATGGGCGGCATCAGCCATAGTCGCGCCAAGTTCGGGGTTGCGTGCGACCCGCAGCATTGCATCGGCCAGTGCGGTCGGATCGTCGTCACTCAGGATACCGTGCACACCATTGTCGATGAACTCTGGTATGGCCGATACGGCCGTACTCAGTATCGGCAGTTTCTGGCTGGCGGCTTCCATCAGGACATTGGGCAGGCCATCGCGGTCGCCGTCGGCAGCGACCCGACTGGGCAATACAAACAAATCAGCGGCTTGCATTGCTGCAATCACTTCAGGTTGATCGCATGCGCCGCGCCAGGTGATGCGATCCGAAAGGCCAGATTGCGTGGCTTGGTCCTGCAACGCCTGTTTCAGGGTACCACCTCCGATATGGGTCCAATGCCAATCAACGTCTGGCGGCAGCAGCGCGACCGCATCCAGCAGGCGGGTAAACCCCTTTTTTTCAACCAAGCGGCCGACAGACAGCATATGAAACGGATCGGAAGGGCGGCGCGCAGCCCGGTCAGGGGCAGGCGGAAAGCGTGACAGGTCCAGACCATGATAGACAAGATCAATTGGCGTATCCGTGGACAGGCCGTTCAAGTGCTCGGCGCCGAATGCCGTGCAGGTGGCCCCAAATGCGGCCCCCGCCGTCGCCATATTCAGCTTGTCCCGCAATTCCCATTCCGGTGAGGTCCAGATATCCTTGGCATGGGCCGAAAACGACCACGGCACACCCCTGAGAATCGCAGTGTAACGTGCGACAGATGATGGTGTGTGCAGAAAATGGGCATAGAGGGCCGAGGTGCCAGCGGGCAATTCGCGCGCCATAACGCAGGCTTGTCCAAATCGGCGTATGCGGTTTCTGGTTCTGTCGCGTGTGAAATCGCGCAGAAATTGACGTAATGCGGGCCAAAACGTGCGATGCGCCATGGCTGAAAACAGGCCGCGTAGGACGCGGACAGGTTCATCGCCCAGGTATTCCGGCAGGTAGTGCACCTCGGCACCAAGCCGGTCATGCAACGGGTGGGTTTTCGTGTCGGTCGGGTGGCGCAGTGACCAAATGGCAAAATCAATCCCGGCTTCTTCCAACGCCACAAGTTCCTGCGCAATAAAGGTCTCGGACAGGCGCGGCCAGCCTTTGACGGCAATTGCCAATCGTGGGGAATGTGACGTCATTCTGCGGCGTCGGTCAACGAATGCTGCATAAGGGCCTGCGCGCGTGCATTGACCACGTCCAAACCATCCAGAAGGCCATCGGCTCCCGCCTCGGACGGGCGTTTCTGGTGGGGCAGGGCGCGGATGGCCGCAACCATTGCGTCTGTGGTCAGCCCTTCGCGGAAGCGATCAAGGTTGCGCACCAGTCCAAGTTCCTCGGCCCGATGTGCGCGGATCCACTGCTCTAGGCGTGGTTTCGTGCGAGGCACGATAACGGCGCGCTGATCAAAGGACAGTAGCTCGCAGAACGTGTTGTAGCCGCCCATGCAAATCACGCCTTCCGCCCCTGCAAACAGGGGTTCGATCTTGCTGTCGAAGCCGGTTGATGTAACGCGACCGCCCAGTGCCTCAACGCGTGTTTCGAACCGTTCGCGCACTTCACCGGACAAGAATGGGCCATAGACCAGAACGGCGTGAGGATGCAGATCAGGGTCCTGTTCATATGCAGACAAGACAAGGTCGACCATGGCCGCGCCGTCGCCACCACCGCCGGGTGTGACTAGGATATACGGCGTATCCGGCACCTCAGCGGCATCCACGATGCTACGCCGCAAGTAGCCGGTCCAGACCGTCCTGCTGCGCAAATCAGGCGACAAGGCCAGGCCCTGGGTCGGGTCATAGACCGAACGCATGCCATAGACCCAGACTTCGTCATAAAGGGTCTCGGTCGCTTCGACTGCACCCTTGCGCGCCCATTCGGCCGCCAGCACGTCGGGCTCGTCCAGCACGTCGCGCAGGCCCAAAACGATGCGGGTCTTGCTGCGTTCGCGCAGACGTTTCAAGGTGTCGAGCAGTTCACCCCGAAAGCCAGTTGGCTCCTTGTCGACGATCAGCAGGTCCGGTTCGTATTGGTCGATAGTTGAATCAATCAATGCAGACCGCAGGGCGGTTGTCGCCTCGATATCCATGCCTTCGGTCTGGCTGATATAGCTGCCATCGGCCAGTTTCTTCACACCGGGTAGACGCACGTGGTCCACGGCGGGCGGGAAGGTGAAACGCCCCGCAACGGGGCTGCCGGTGAGGATGATAGCGCTTTCGGCGACGCCCGACTCGGTTAGGGCCGATGCCAGCGCACGGCTGCGCCGCAGATGACCCAAGCCAAACGTATCGTGGCTGTACAGCACAACGCGACCCGGGCGGGCACCAACCGCAGCTGGCGAAACAGGAGTGGAATGGGTCATTGTCGTCTTCTTTTCCCCGTCTCCTCGCGGACGTCACCATCCTTGACGCTCAGAGAATCCCTCTGACGCGTATAGCACAGAGTATGCGTTCCCCAAGAGAGCAACAGCCGGTCTGGACAACACCTCTGCCCGCGCTATCGCAAAAATGGAACGCTTTGTAAAACCAGCGCTTACCGGACAGATCGCGGGTGTTCACGTCCAGGTAGATGCAATTGTCATTGCATCTGCGGTCGCGTAGCGTCGTTCAAATCCAAAAGTTCCGTGACATCGCATATGACACACTCTCTTTTCCGCCTCTTTCTGCCCATTCTGATCGGTATATTGCTCCTGTTTCCGTCTTTGTCACATGCCCAAGGTTTGGGCAGTTTGTTGCCCGGCGCTGGCACTGCCGAAACTGCCCCAGGTGACATCACAGATATAATGGAAAGCGCCGCGCAGAATGGCGTCAACGTCATTGTCATCGACAGCGATGGCCGCGTGATCACCCAGACCGGGACGCCACCCACAACCAGCGATGCGCCGGGCAGCGGCACCACTCTCATGGCGATCCAGGACGAGGCGGTTGCCTTCCGCACTGCTTTGGTGGACCGGCTTCTGAACCTGCCGGTGGCCTTCAACGAGGTCGCGTACATTCTGCGTGCGACCAGCCCGGATGGCACGATCTTTGCATATGTGAAGGCTCTGCTGATCAGCATGGGGCTGTTTGCCATCGGTATGGTGTTCGAGGCCCAAGTGTTCGGGCGACGCATCGCGAAAGGTTTCGTGGTGGCCCGTATCCATGATGCACCAGAGGGTTATGTCGAAAAGATGCCCTTCCTTGTGTTCCGCT
Source organism: Tateyamaria sp. (assembly GCF_059783535.1). Taxonomy (NCBI): domain Bacteria; kingdom Pseudomonadati; phylum Pseudomonadota; class Alphaproteobacteria; order Rhodobacterales; family Roseobacteraceae; genus Tateyamaria; species Tateyamaria sp. The sequence goes on from NZ_JBYNDP010000040.1 coordinate 11,210, forward strand.
TCTTCATGGGGGTGGTGGGCACTCTGGTTTCGATGGCAGTGGCCTATCTGCTTGGCGCAATCATCTTTGGCCCACTGGAAGACGCGGCCATGCAGTTCACCGTCACGTTGATTAATATCGGGTACTTCACGGCTAGGGTTGTGGCCGGGTTGTGGCGTATGATTCTGTCGCCTTATCTGCCACAGTACCGCATACCGCTGTTCAGTGATGGCGACGCGCGCAAACTGCATCTGTGGTTGTCGGGGGCTGCAGCCTTCGGATTTTTCGCTATCCTCTTCGGCGTCTGGATCGAAGAGCTGGGCCTGAACAGCGAAGTCCACGTCTTTCTCTTCTCTTTGCTCAGCCTGCTGGTGATGTGTCTGAATATCATGCTGGTCATCGCAAATGGCCGCGCAATCACCGGTGCAATCCTGAATGGGAAGGCGCCATCAGATTCCACGTGGGTTCTGCGCACATTGGCGCGGGTCTGGGGGCCGCTGGCCGTGCTGTATTTCCTGTTTGCATGGGCTGAACAAACCTATCACCTCGTCATCGGTGATCCGCAAGGCGTGCCGCTCCTGGCAGCGGCATGGGCCATCCTGACCACAATCATCGTGGTCTTTGGTGTCATCAACTTCTTTATCGAACGCAGTTTCGCCCGTGCGCGCTTGGTGCGAGAGCACAATACCTCGACCCAGATCGCCGCTGAACCCGTTCCGGCACCCGTGGCTACGGGCCCTCGGATCAGCACATTCGAAGGGTTGGCGCAAAGGGTGGCAGGCATCCTTGCTTTTGTTGCCGGTATTTATGCCTTCGTCACGATCTGGAGCCCCGAAGCCGCAATGATGGGCGAAAGCTGGACCGACCGGCTGCTCGACATCATCGTGATCCTTTTCATTGGCTACATCGCCTACAACGTGTTTCGCATCTGGATCGACGGGAAAATCCTTGAAGAACAGGGCGACATGCAAGAGGTCGAACTGGGGGACGAAGGTGGCGGTTCGTCTGCTTCCCGCCTTGCAACGCTGTTGCCGTTGTTCCGTAACTTCGTCCTGATCGTCATTGTCTTGACCATGCTGCTGATCACCCTGATGGAGATGGGGGTGAACGTTGGCCCGCTCTTTGCCGGTGCCGGTATCGTGGGCGTGGCGGTTGGCTTTGGCTCGCAATCGCTGGTGCGTGACATCTTTTCCGGCGCGTTTTTCCTGTTCGACGATGCCTTCCGCAAGGGCGAGTACATCGATGTCGGCGGGGTCAAAGGAACGGTGGAAAATATCAGCGTCCGCAGCTTCCAACTGCGTCACCACCTCGGTGCGCTGCACACGATCCCTTTTGGCGAAATCCAGGTACTGACCAATTACTCCCGCGACTGGGTGATTATGAAATTGCCCCTACGCGTTACATACGACACAGATGTCGAAAAAGTCCGCAAACTGATCAAGAACCTGGGCGTTGCGTTGCTGGATGATCCGGTCATTGGCGACAATTTCATCCAGCCGCTCAAGTCACAGGGCGTGATCGAAATGCAGGACAGTGCCATGATCATCCGGGTCAAGTTCATGACCAAGCCGGGCGATCAATGGCTGGTACGCAAGAAAGTCTATGAGGAAATCCGTGCACTCTTTGAACGCGAGGGCATCAAGTTTGCGCACCGCGAAGTGACTGTGCGACTGGCAGATGGCCAAAAGACCGATGAATTGACCGACGAAGACCGAAAGGCGATCACGGCCGCCGCGCAGGCGTCTCTTGAAGAAGAGTTGCTGGAAGATGCGGCCGATTTTGCAGACGATCGCTAGAGCGTAATCGATGGGTCATGCCACGCACAGCTGTGCGGATGGCCCCAATCGGGCGTTCAAATATCTGCGCGAACACCAAACCGGCGGCGACTGATCCAAAGAACAGCAAAGCGTCGCGTGACACGGTCTCGGCTGGGAACGCGGCGTCGATCAGATGCAGCACCGGGTAGTGCACGACGTAGATTGAAAAACTAGCCCCGGCCCACCACCGCAGATGGGGATGGTTGCCCTGATACCCTTGCACCAACCGCGCCATACCAATCACATGCAGGGCGGTCATAATGCCGATTAAACCGTTCCACAGGAACTCGTCCGAGAAGACGAGGATGAAGCGATAGTGCGCCGGTGCAAAAGCCTCGGCAGTCATGTGGGCCAGAACATCCGGCACGTTCAATGCCTGGCACGTAGCATAGGCCAATGGGCCGCCCCACGCCAAAAAGCGTGCAACGCCCGAGCTCATCTGTGCCGCTTTTCCGGATTTAACGTAATGCCAGACCGCAACGCCCATCAGCCATGCGGGCATGAGGAGCAGGATGCGCGGCCCAAATACAATAGCGAGGGCCGCCAGCAATACGACCCGTCGCGCGCCGGAACAAAAGACCGCGATGCCGAACAGGACGTAGTACGCCGCTTCGTAGCTGAGGGACCAAAGCGGGCCGTTCGTGCCCAGCCGGACCCGCTCGAACAGCCCCCACTCGTTCGACATGGTCAGACCGCGCGCCAGCATCTCCCACAGAGGCAGGTGCTGGTAAAAGCTGTTGGGATAGGCTGACGCGTCGATGGGCCGGCCCATCCGGTCCAGCACAAAGGTCAAAAGGATGGCCGGCAGGAGGACGGACAGCAGCCTTGTGACGCGGTTGAACGTATAGGTCGCAAGGGTCTTATCCCGCTCTGCAGCAAAGGCGATCACCAGGCCCGAAATGACAAAGAAGATGATGACGGCATCACTGCCAACATTCAACTCGCGGACAAACTGGTAGTCCCCGCGCGTGAACCGCGCATAGGCCACATGGGAAAACACCACGATCAGGGTGGCGGCCACCCGCAGCGCGTCCAGCCACAGGGACAGGCCACGTGTCATTGCGCGGTCTCACGGTTCTGCGGTGCCGATGGGTCATCGGTGCCCTTGGTCAGTGCTTCCCATGCTTCGACAAATGGATGCAGCAAGGCGGCGCGCAGGGTGGGGTGTGGCTGCTCGATAGGAACACCGTTTTCATCCGACAAACCAAAGCTGAGGATTTCGTGTTCCTTGGGCACGTAAAGCGATCCAAACATCAAGTCCCAGAAGGCGAACACCTCGCCATAGTTCTTGTTGTAGTGCTTGGGATCGTTGGAGTGGTGGACTTGGTGCTGTGCGGGCGAGATCAGGATATGTTCCATCACCCGTCCATAGCTCAGCCAGACATGGCTGTGCCGCAGGTTGGCGCCGAAGGCGTTGAACAGGAAGTAGCCCGCATTCACACTGCCGATGGTGAGAACGTCGATCTTACCCATCAGCAGGAACAACATCAGCGCCTGAACGGCCCCGATGATCAGGGCGTAAATCATCAAACGGATCACCACGAACACGGGGTGATTGCGGTTCGCCGTCAGGGGCGTCAGCACCTCAGCCGAATGGTGCAGGGCGTGGAATGGCCACAGCAGCGCATTTTCGTGGTGCAGACGATGCGCCCAGTATTTGCAGAAATCCAGCGTCAGGATCATAATCAGCGTCGCGAGCGCCAGTTTGCCCCATTCTCCCTCGCCGACTGCAGGGGCAAGGTCCCCACCTGTGGCGTCCAGCATTACGGTCAACAGACCCGATGTAACGAGCGGCGTGAGTGTTACAGCGGCAAAGAAGCCGGACACTGTCAGCAGCTTGTTGAACAGGAATATCTGGATATCAACGAGGTTCGATTTGTGCGTATATACCGCGCGGGGCAGCAGGAAGGCTGTGAAGGATGTGGGCCGCCCGCGCACCAGCCATATCACATAGACCAACGCGACGGTCAGGCAGAGATACAGCAGCGCCAAGCGCGAATTCCAGTCAAACAGGAACCCGGTGAACCCGTCCAGAAGTTCGTAAAAAGCGTCCATCTCGCCCTCTTGCGTCGTATCTTGGACACAGCGATAGGGGGCAAATTTGTTGAGAGTATGGCGACTTTAGGCGGAATTTTATTCGATTGTTTCGGGTGGTGAGGGCGCTACTCCACGAGGTGATGTGCGACCTTCTCCTCGTCCCAAGTGATGCCAAGGCCGGGTCCACGGGCCGTCACGCAGCCATCCTCGATCTCATAGGGTTCGGTCATCACGCCGCCCGCCACATCCAGCCATTCCAGCAGATGTGCATTGGGCGTGGCGGCCAATGCATGGGCCGACGCTTCGACAAACAGGTGGCTTGAGACGGGAACGCCTGCAGCCTCGGCCATGGCAGCGGCGCGGAACCAGCCGCTCAGCCCTCCGATCTTGATCATGTCGGGCATCGCGTAATCCGTGGCCCCGACCATGCGCGCCGCATCCGCCGGATGCCACCAATTCTCACCCGATTGAATGGCCGTGGATACAGCAGCACGGACGGATCGGTAGCCCGCCAGATCTTCGGCAGGCACGGGCTCTTCAACCCATGTCAGGTCCAACCCGGCCTCTTCAAGGGCGCGGATGCGGGCGATTGCTTCGGGCGCATCGAAGGCTTGATTATAGTCCAGCATGAGCTTCCGCTCCGGCCCGATCATGTCGCGCACCACGCGCAAAGCTGCTACGTCCTCGGCCACTGTTGGAAAGCCCAGCTTGACCTTGATGGCCGTGAACCCACGCGCCAGCGATGCCTCGATCAATCCTTCATCCCGACCGGGGACAAACAACCCCTGACTGTCGTAACAGGGCAAGGGGCGCGGCGCGGCACCGAACAACGCGCAAACAGGCTGGCCCGCCGCCTTGCCCTGTGCGTCCCACAGTGCAAGGTCCAGCCCGGCCAGTGCCATGCCTACCATCCCTTGCCGCCCCAGCAGGCTGAATTGCGATGCTGTCTGTCGATCCACATCTGCCGGATGGGCCGGGGACCCCGCCAGCATCCCTGACAGGTCCATCAGAAAGGTCACCAGTGGCTTCAGCATCAGTGGCGTGTAGCCAAAAATGTAGGCGCTTCCGGTAATTCCCTGATCCGTCTCCACATCAACCAGCACCAAGGGCGCCGCAGGGATCGATGCCTGTGCCGTCGTGATGGGTACAGCCAGCGGCGCCATCACGGCGCGCGCCCTTATCCGTTCAATCCGCATCAGTCGCTATAGGGGTCCAGACTGTCGCGTAGCCCGTCACCAAGGAAGTTGAAGGCCAGAACGACAATGATGATCGGCAGCATCGGAATGGCCGTCCACGGGTAAATCTCAATGCTGGCCAGGTTCTGTGCGTCATTCAGCATCACCCCCCATGACACGGCAGGGGCACGCAGGCCAAGACCGAGGAAGGACAGCGCTGTCTCTCCCAAAATCATTGCCGGAATCGACAGGGTGGCTGATGCAATGAGGTGCGACATGAAGTTCGGCAACAAATGCCGCCGGATGACCCGCGACGGTTTCGCCCCCATCATCTCTGCCGCCCGCACATATTCCTCCTCTCTCAACGAGAGGAACTTACTTCGAACCGCCCTTGCTAACCCCGGCCAATCCAGCAGGCCGAGGATGATACTGATTATGAAGAAGACAGATACCGGCCCCCAATTTGACGGCACGGCGGCGGACAAGGCCAGCCACAAGGGCAGTTCTGGCAAGGATCGCAAAATCTCGATGGCGCGGTTCACGACCCAATCGACCCAGCCGCCAAAATAGCCTGCAATGGCCCCGAACCCGATGCCAAGGATAAAGGACACGGTGATCCCGATCAGGCCCACGGTCAGAGACAGTTGCGCGCCATAAGATATGCGCGAAAACACATCGCGCCCCAGCCGGTCCGAGCCAAAGATAAACACCGTGGCCCCCTCGGGCGCGCAGAACAGGTGGCGGTCCGCGGGGATCAGGAAGAACAGCTTGTACTCTGTCCGCTCACAAAAGAATTGCAGCGGCATGGGCCGCGAGGTGTCCGTCTCGTACACCCACTGGAAGTTCTCAAGATCGGCGCTCCCGATGGTGGGATAGACAAATGGACCAACAAACTGCCCCTCATGCCAGAACTTGATGGCCTGTGGTGGATGATACAGGTGATCGGCGCTGCGCTCATTGGGTGTGTAGGGCGAGATGAACCCGGCAAAGGGGATCGCCATGTAAGCCAGCAGCAGGAAGATGCCGGAAATCAGGCCCAGCCGATGCTTGCGGAATTTGCGCCACACCAGAACCCAGTTCGGGGCATCCATGTCCGACCGCTCGGGGGCGGACAGGTCCACATTGGGATCATAAGGGGCGTCATCAATGAAACGGCCGTCGGGCAGGGTGCTCATGGTCTTATCCTTCCCGTGCGCCGTAGCGGATGCGCGGATCAAGCAGCACCAGCAAGAGGTCCGAAATCATCGTGCCGATGAGGGTCAGCAGCGCCACGAACATCAACACGAAGGCGGCAAGGAACTGGTCCTGCGACTTTAGCGCGGTCAGCAACGCAGGTCCGATGGTTTGTAACCCCAGCACCACGGACACCAGAACCGAACCCGACACCATGGCGGGCAGAAGGTTGCCAATGTCGGCCACAAACGGGTTGAAGGCCATGCGCAACGGATACTTGGTCAGCAACTTGGCTGGGGCCAAACCCTTTGCCATTCCGGTTTCCACATAGGGTTTCGACAGCTCGTCCAGCATGTTGGCCCGCAAGCGCTGCATCATGGCGGCTGCCCCCGAGGTGCCGATGACAAAGGTCGGCACGATCAGGTGCACAAGCACGCTCTGCACCTTGGCAAGCGACATCGGCTCGCCCTCGAACTCGGGTGCCATCAGGCCGCCGATGGGCAGGCCAAGGTATTTGTGGCCGTAGTAGAACAGGATCAGCGCAAGCAGGAAGTTTGGCGTGGCAAGACCCAGATACCCGACAAAGGCGGTGGTGTAGTCGACCCATGTTGCCGACCGAGCGGCGGCCAGAACACCAAGGGGCAGTGCAACGAGATACACAAACAAAACGGCGGCAAGGTTCACCAGAACGGTCAGCCACAGCGCGTCGCCAACGATATCGGCAACCGGCGCATCAAATTCGAACGACCACCCAAAATCCCCCTGTAGCAGGCCGGAGAACCCTTGGGGGCCGGGGGCAACGCCCACCCAGATCAGGTATTGCTCCCACAAGGGGCGGTCGAGCGCGTATTCGGTGCGCAGGAACTCTGCCTTGGCGACACCTTCGGCTTGGCCCGTGGCGCGCAACTCGGCGATCTGGTTCGACAGGTAGTCGCCTGGGGGCAAGTTGATGATGATGAAGATCAGGATCGAGACGACGATCAGTGTCAGCACCATCGTCAACAGCCGGTAGGCTGCATAGCGGATGAACATCATTCGCTCACCTGCGCGATCTGTTCAGCGTCCGCGAAAAAGAATTCGTCGATCCGGTGCACGCCGAAATGTGCGCCGGGATCCCATGCCCATTTGCCCTGTTCCGGCACGTTCCGCAGGCGGTCAGAGACAACAACCGGTTGCGGTGCCTCGCTCAGAATACCAATGCCGAACTGGTTGTCGGCGTGGATTTTCAGCATCTCGCGCCAGATCTCCCCGTGCTCTTCAGGGTCTTCTGTGTTTTGCCACGCCATGCTCAGCGCCATCAGACGCTTGCCTGCTTCCAGATCCACCGGTTCGCCGGCCCCACCATGGGTTTGGTAGTATTGACCCCATTTCGGCCAGGCAAAGAACACCTGATCCGTCGGAGCAAGGTAGGTTGGCGGTGTGCTGGGTTGCGGCAACCCATTGTCCCAACCAAACCAGACCGAGGCCATGGTGACACCGGAGAAGACGCGGTTGCGCAGGATGTCCCGGTCCAGCGGGCGCATGATCAACTTGATGCCGATGTCGCGCCACGTGTCCGTGATGATCGCGAGCGCGTTTTCGACCTCCTGCCGCTCGCCCGCGGTTTCAATCACGAACTCCATGGGGCGACCGTCGGGCAGCAGGCGCGTGCCCGCTGGCGTGCGCTTGTTCAGGCCCATCTGGTCCAGCATCACATTGGCCGTGTCCGGATCATAGATGGCCCATTGGGTCAGGTTCGCGGGATCAAACAACGGGCTTTTGGCCAGCGCCGTCATCCCGCCTTCCTTGCCCAGCCCGAAATACAGCGCACGGTTGATCATCCGCCGGTCGATACCCAGCGACAGGGCGCGCCGGAACCGCGCATCGCGCATAACCTCGCGCCATACCGGGTCGGCAAAGTTCAGGTTGGGATAGATGGCGATCTGGCTCGCTGCACCATTGGACCAGAGGTAGGTGCGATAGGGCGCGCCATCCGCCTCGCCTTTCTTCAGGATCGACACGTCGCGGAAGTCCAGCCCCCGGGCTTGCAGATCGGATTCGCCCGCGTTGGTCTTGGCCGCCACCAGGCCCGATCCCACAATGTCCATCTCGACCACGTCGATATAGGGCAGCTGCACACCGCGCGCGTCTACGCGGTGGAAATAGGGATTACGCACAAACAGGTGCCGCATGGCCGCCCCGGTCGATGCGGGTTTCCACGGCTGCAAGGTCGGCAATTCGTGATTGTCGAACTTGTACATGTTGTCGAGCTTGTTGTGCAGCGGCGCCCAGCTGCGCACGCGCTTTTTGTCAATCATCTCCTCCATCGCGTCCTTGGTGTTGAACGCAACGTGGAACTGTTTGAGGTAGTGGGCAGGACGATAGATGAAGGGCGGGCTGGCCTGGGCCAGCATCTGCAGGAAGTTCGGGTTTGCCTCCGGAAACTCTACAACAACCGTTACCTCATCAGGGAAGGTCATCGTGGCGATATCTTCACCCAGGCGCATGATTTCAGGCGGGCCGTTTGGGCTCAATTCCTTGTTCTGGGCGACGTGCTCCCACCAGTATTCGAAATCAGCCGAGGTGAAGGGCGCACCATCCGACCAGCGATGGCCGGGCCGCAGATGCAGGGTGAAAATGCGCCCCTCTTCCACCTCGACATCGCGCAGGATATCGGGCTTCAGCTGGTAACTGTGGTCATAGCCGACCAGCCGGGCATAGCCATAGACCACCATCTGGCGGACGTCCTTTGTGCGCGTGACCATGGTGCGCAACGTGCCGCCTTGCGTTCCGAACTGCCGACCCTTGGCCTCAAGATCGACAACAAGCGGCACGTCCGGAATACGGTCCACGGCCGCATCCATCTGCCCCTTCTTCACCTCTGGTGCCCAAAACGCACTTTCTTGCACGATGGGCTGGGCCAGGGCGGGCAGAGCGATGACCCCGGCAAGAACGACAGCTGTCAAACGCTTAAACATGGCAGCGCACCTTGTGTCCTGGTTCGATCTGGATGAGAGCAGGGGTCTCCAGCCCCTCAAAGCGAAACATGTCGGGCCAGCTTGCAGGCGATCCGGCGCCACGCGACACCTCGGCCAGATCAATGGGGCGTTGCACATCTGGCTCGGGCTGTGCCGCGATCAGGGCCTTGGTGTAGGGATGGCGCGGGTTGTAAAACAGCGTCTCCGGCGGGGCCTGTTCGACAACAACACCTTGACGCATCACCGCCACCTCATCAGCAATGCGGGCGACAACGGCCAGGTCATGACTGATGAACAGATAGCTCAGCCCCATCCCGTCCCGTATGCGCTCCAGCAAACTCAAAATCTGCTCCTGCACCGACACATCAAGGGCCGAGGTCGGCTCGTCACAGACCAGCAAGACCGGGTCCAAGGTCAACGCACGGGCAATGGACAGGCGTTGACGCTGCCCACCTGAAAAGGCGTGCGGGTAGCGCATCAGCATGTCGGGGTTCAAACCCACCCAGCGCAGCATCTCGGCTGCCTTGTCGCGTCGGGAAATCCGATTGCCGATGCGGTGAATCTCCATCGGCTCAGTCAACGCCTCCTGCACCCGCATGCGCGGCGATAGAGAGGAATAGGGGTCCTGAAACACCATCTGTGCTTGCCGCTGAAACGCCACCTTGTTGGCACGGCTCAGGTCATTGATGCAAACCGGATCGGCCCCCGGTTCTGATCGAAACAACACCTCTGACCCTTCGTCTGGCACCTCAGCCCCCAGGGCGATGCGGGCACAGGTCGTTTTGCCCGATCCACTTTCGCCCACAACGGCCAGGGTCTTGCCACGTGGCAGCTTCAGATTGACGTCGACGCAAGCATGCACCTTCTTCTTCTCGCGCCAGCCGCCTGCACGCACCGTGTATGTCTTGCAGACATTGTTCAGCTCAAGGATCAGATCTTCGGCGGGCAAAGGCTCGGATGGTTTCGGGTCCTTGGGGATCATCGGGGCGGCGGCAAACAGCTTCTGTGTATAGCCATGGCCCGGCTCCCCCAGAACAACGGGGGCCGGACCGCTTTCCATGACATGACCTTTGTTCATGACGACCACGCTGTCGGCCATGTTGGCTACGACACCCAGATCATGGGTGACAAGGATCATCGCCATGCCTGTGTCGCGCTGCAAATCCTTCATCAACCCCAACACCTGCGCCTGTGTGGTCACATCCAGGGCGGTGGTGGGTTCGTCCGCGATCAGCAGATCGGGCTTGGAAACCATGGCCATGGCAATCATGGCGCGCTGCCGCATCCCGCCCGACATCTCGAACGGATAGGCGCGGAAAGCGCGTTCGGGGTCCACGAACCCGACGCGTTCGAATGTTGCCAGCACATCCTGCTTGGCCTCTGCCGCCGACATGTTGCGATGCAGGGTCAACACCTCGCACACCTGATTGCCAATGCGGTGCAGGGGTGACAGGGATCGCATGGGTTCCTGAAAGATCATTGAAATGCGGTTGCCGCGAATGTCCCTGATCTTGCGGGGCGGCAGGGTCAGCAGATCGGTACGCGCATTGCTGTCGCCGAACATGACCGAACCCTGACGCAGTTGCGCGGTTTTGGGCAGGATCCGCAGTACAGATCGACAGGTCAGCGTCTTACCGGACCCACTCTCGCCAACCAGCGCCAGCGTTTCACCGCTTGCGACCGAGAAGTTGACGCCCGCCACGACCGGAGGAGCCGAGCCAAAGCCGATCGACAGATTCTTCACTTCCAGAAGCGGGGCCATTCATGGTCCTTTTTTCGCGCGCACATCTTGAAATCAGTCAACCCGATTCCATCCGTTACGTCCATACACGGGAAAGTCGCGCGAATGTGCTACCGCTTGATCACTTTTTGCCCCATCTAGGGCAAAAGCAAAGGAAATGATCATGCAACAAAGCCGCCTTGACCTTTTTGTCGACCGTATGGTGTCCCAACGGGCCTGTCTGGATCACGCAGCGAACGTCATCGCGGATATGGAGGGGCCGGTGTTCGAGCTGGGCTTGGGCAACGGGCGCACCTACCATCACATGCGGCACATCATGCCGGGCCGTGACATCTATGTGTTCGAACGGGCCGTCGCCTCGCACCCTGACAGCACACCGCCCGAAGACATGGTTCTGCTGGGCGATGTCTTTGAAACCTTGCCGCAGGCCCTTGAACGCTTTGGACCTTCCGCGGTTTTGATCCACGCTGATCTGGGCGGCCACAATGCCCAAAAGAACGATCTCTTTGCACAGAAAGTCTCGCCTATCATCGCACCGCTGCTGGCCGTCGGTGGTCTGATGGTGTCGTCAGACCGGATGTATTTTGACGATCTGGTCGAACAGCCGCTGCCGGATGGCGCCGTTCCGGGCCGCTGTTTCATTTACCGACGCGACAGCTAGGCAACCGGCGGGCCAGTGGAGCGCGGCCCTTCGGGGAGAGTTTACTCAGCAAGATGAAGAGGCGGATCAGCGCCAAGTGACGTTGCGGCGTGTTTTGAATCGCTTGCCCTTTTTCTGTGCACGCCTAGGCTGAAACATGCGCCGGGTGGAGGACCCCTGCGCGTGTTTCAGAACCAGCGGAGGACCCATGAGCGACAAGATTGCCTATTCCAGAGAAGGCGACATGGCCATCCTGACGGTCCAGAACCCGCCGGTGAACGCGCTCAGCCAAGCCGTGCGCCAGGGCCTGTGGGACCGCATGGATCAGGCCGAGGCCGATGATGGTGTGCGTGCCGTTCTGATTGTGGGCGAGGGGCGTGCTTTCTTTGCCGGTGCCGATATCACCGAATTTGGCAAACCCCCGCTCGAGCCGCACCTGCCCGACCTGATCAACCGCATCGAAGCGTCGCCGCTTCTCGTGGTGGCTTCCATGCACGGTGTTAGCCTGGGGGGCGGGCTCGAGGTGGCGCTGGGCTGCCACTACCGCATCGCGGTGCC
>NZ_JBYNDP010000040.1:23386-30935 GCF_059783535.1 Tateyamaria sp.
GGCCGGGGCCAGATTTCCCCAGCGTGGTGCGTGCGCGCCGTGCAGGCCGCAGTTGAAAAACCCTTTGCCGAAGGGTTGAAGGCCGAGCGTCAGATTTTCTACGACCTTATGCAAACGGATCAGCGGCAGGGCATGATCCACTCTTTCTTCTCGGAACGCGCGGTGGGCAACCTGCCAGAGCTGAAAGAGGTCAAGCCAAGAGGCATCCAGCACATCGGCGTGATCGGCGGTGGCACGATGGGGGCCGGCATTGCCACGGCTGCCCTCCTGTCCGGGTTGGAAGTGACGATGCTGGAAATGAGCGCCGAGGCCGGGCAGGCCGCGCGCGACCGGATCGAACGCAACCTGTCTGGCGCTGTGAAGCGCGGCAAGATCACCCCAAACCAGCACGATCAGATCCTGACCCACACGCTTGTGGTCGTGACTAACTACGACAAATTGCAGGACGTCGATCTGGTGATCGAGGCCGTGTTCGAGGACATGGAGGTCAAGAAAAAGGTCTTTGCCGAGCTGGACCGCGTCTGCAAACCCGGCGCGATCCTCGCCTCCAACACCTCCTACCTGAACATCGACGAAATCGCTGCAACCACTTCGCGCCCGGCCGATGTGCTTGGCCTTCACTTCTTCTCGCCCGCCCACGTGATGAAGCTGCTTGAGGTCGTTGTGGGCGACGCCACCGCGCCCGATGTCGCGGCCACGGGCTTTGCGCTGGGCAAGATGCTGGGCAAGATCAGCGTCCGTGCGGGTGTCTGCGACGGGTTCATCGGCAACCGCATCCTCGCCACGTACCGCACCGCCGCCGACCAGATGATCCTCGACGGCGCCTCGCCCTACGAAATTGACGAAGCCCTCGAAGACTTCGGCTTTGCCATGGGTCCCTTCGCCGTGGCCGACCTTGCGGGCCTCGACATCGGCTGGGCCGTGCGCAAACGCAAACGGGCCGAAGGGCAGGCTCCCAAACGCGACGCCACCTATGCCGACACGCTCTGTGAACAGGGTCATTTCGGCCAGAAAACCGGCAAGGGATATTACGACTACGCCGCTGGCCCGAAGGCCCGCGTGCCCAACCCTGACGTGCTGCCGATGATCGAAGCGGACCGCGCGCGGCTGGGCATCACGCCCCACAACTTCACCCGCGAGGAAATCGTGCGTCGCTACATGGCGGCCATGGTCAATGAGTCCGCCAAGGTCGTGGGCGAAGGCATCGCCCGTCGTCCGCTCGACGTCGATATGACACTGCTCTTCGGCTACGGCTTCCCCCGCTACCGGGGCGGCCCGCTCAAATGGGCGGACATCGTGGGGCTTGAGCCGCTCCTCAACGACATCAAATCCTACGCCGCCGAAGACCCTGACTTCTGGGCACCCGCGCCCCTGCTCGAACAACTGGTGGCCGACAACAAAACCTTCGATGACCTGAACAAAAAGGGCTGAGATATGGACCTGAGCTATTCCCCCGAAGAACTGGCGTTCCAGCAAGAGATACGCACATTCTTGCAGAACGATCTTCCAAAAGATATCGCTGAAAAGGTTCGGCTTGATGGGGACCTGACCAAGGATGACATGGAACGCTGGCACGCGATCCTGAACGCGCGTGGCTGGCTGGCCCAGAACTGGCCCAAGGAATTTGGCGGCGCGGAATGGTCGGCAGTCCAGCGCCACATCTACGACACCGAAGCCGCCGCGGCCCATGCGCCCCGCATTGTTCCCTTTGGGTTCTCGATGCTTGGCCCCGTCTTGCAGAAATTCGGCTCGAAAGAGCAGCAAGACTACTGGCTGCCGCGCATGCTCGACGGCACCGACTGGTGGTGCCAGGGCTATTCCGAACCGGGCGCCGGCTCTGACCTTGCCTCGCTGAAAACCAAGGCGGTGCGGGACGGCGACCACTACATCGTCAACGGGCAAAAGACATGGACCACGCTTGGCCAATTCGCCAATATGATCTTCTGCCTTGTCCGCACCGACCCGGATGCGAAACAGCAGGAAGGCATCAGCTTCCTCCTGATCGACATGGACACACCCGGCGTCGAAGTGCGCCCCATCATCCTGCTCGACGGCTGTCACGAGGTGAACGAGGTGTGGTTCACGGATGTCAAAGTGCCCGCTGAAAACCTCGTGGGCGAGGAGAACAAGGGCTGGACCTATGCCAAATACCTGCTCACACACGAACGCACCGGCCTGGGTGGAGTCGGCGCAAGCGAGGCGGGGCTGAAAGCGGTCAAACGCATCGCCAAAGCCGCCAACCACAACGGCAAGCCGCTGCTTGAAAACCCCCACTTCGCCGCTCGCGTGGCCCAGATGGAAATCGATCTGCGCGCCATGGCTACCACCAACCTGCGCATCATCTCCAAGGCTGCCGCTGGCGAAGCACCGGGGCTTGAGGCGTCCATGCTCAAGGTCAAAGGGTCGATCCTGCGCCAGGGAATCAACGACCTCGCGCGCCGCGCTGTTGGCCCCTACGCCATGCCGTTTGCGTCCGAGGCGGTCGAAGGCGCCAATGACCGCATCCCCGACCCGTTCGATGCAGGCCCGGTTGCAGGTCAGTACTTCAACAACCGCAAGCTTTCGATCTTCGGCGGCTCCAACGAAATCCAACGCGGCATCATCGCCAAAGTGACCATGAGCGGAGGCGCATAATGGACTTCAACCTGACCGAAGAACGGCAAATGCTGCAGGACACGCTGCGGCGCTATCTGCGGGAGCAATACGGCACCGAACGGCGCAATCAGATCCTTGAATCCGATACCGGCTTCTCACCCGACATCTGGGCGGAACTGGCAGAACTCGGCGTGCTCGGCGCGCTGTTCACCGAAGATCAGGGCGGCTTTGGCGGCGCAGGCTTCGACATCGCTGTGGTGTTCGAGGAACTGGGCCGCGCAGGTGTGGTGGAACCTGTGATGGATTCCGCCCTGATCGGGGGCCGGTTACTCGCTGCAGCAGGCAAAGCGGATATGGTTGAGCAGGTCATTGGTGGCGCGTTGCACCTCGCTGTCGCGCATGGGGAGCCTGACAGCCGCTATGATCTCGACCACGTCAACACAACGGCAAGCGATGGCAAGCTGACAGGCCGCAAGGCCGTCGTCATGAACGCCGAAGCCGCCGACCACCTGATCGTCTCGGCCAAGGATGGTGACACAATCGCGTTTTACCTCGTCGACAAGGGCGCCGCGGGTCTCGATATCCAGGGCTACCCGCTCCTTGCCGGGGGGCGAGCGGCAGAGGTCACGCTGGACAACACGCCGGGCACCGCCTTGGGGCTGGGCCTCAGCGACTTTGAGGCCGTCAACCGCCTCGCCATTGTCGCCCAATGTGCCGAGGCGCTGGGCGCCATGGACACGGCCACCGCGCTGACCAAGGATTACTTGATGACGCGCAAGCAATTCGGGCGGCCCATCGGCACATTCCAGGCTCTTGCCCACCGCATGTCCGACCTGTTGACCGAGATGGAACAGGCACGCTCTGCCGTCATCAACGCTGCGGGCTATGTTGCGGACAAGGACGCCGACCTGCACCTATCTGCCAGCAAGAACCTGATGGGACGCATCGGGCGACTCGTGGCCGAGGAAGCGATTCAGATGCATGGCGGCATTGCGATGACGCAGGAATACGAGCTGGCCCACATCGCAAAGCGGATCATCATGGCCGACCACCGGTTCGGCGATACGGACTACCATCTGGAGCGGTTCATTGCCCTCTCTGCCGCCTGACGGACCTGGTATTATCCGCGACGAGACCGGGGCGCAGACACTGCTGGGCTATGTCGTGGACATAAGAGAAGCGGATGGCGTGTCGCGCTGCTGGCTCGACATCGGTGCGCAACACGGCAATCGCCATGGCGGTCTGCACGGCGGCATCATGTCCGCCATGCTCGACAACGCCATGGGCTTTGCCGCTGCACGGACCGGCAACGATGATGGCAGCACCAAGGTAGCGACCCTGAGCATGACCACCAACTACCTCGCCCCTGCAAGCGGTGGCGTGGTTGTGGCCACGGGCGAAGTGTCGGGCGGCGGGCGCAGCACGATCTTTACCGAGGGCCGGTTGGAGGACGAAAGCGGAACCGTCCTCGCCACATCCACGGGCGTCTACAAACGGGTGAGGGGTGCCTAGCGTCTACGACCTCCTCGCCCATCAGGTGGCGACACGGCCTGATGCGCTGGCCTTGGAAGATGTGACCGGCGCGCGCTTGACCTACGCCCAACTGAGTGCTGCCGCAGATGAGATCGCAGAGGTACTAAAGGCTAAAGGCATCACCCAGGGCGACCGCGTGATGATCGTCTCCGAAAACTGCGCGGCCAAGGTGGCAGCCCTCTTCGCCATATGGCTCATCGGGGCCATCGCGGTACCGGTGAACGCCCGCCAGACCAAGGCCGAAATTTCCCGCGTCGATGCCCATGCCGAACCTAAAGCGGTGTTCTTCACCACACAGGTCTCGCCAGATGCGCAAAAGCACAGCATCACCGCACAGAAACAAATCGCAGATATAGACGTGGGCACCCTATCCGGCGCATGGGGCGAACTGACCCTGCACTGTCCCCGTGGGGACAGTTTTGCCGGGGACGAAGATGTCGCCGTCCTCCTCTACACCACCGGCACCACGGGCGACCCCAAAGGGGTCATGCTCACCCACGCCAACGTGCGCTTCGGAGGCAAAACCAGCGCCGAACTGCGGGGCATGACCACAGGCGATCTGATCTATGGCGTCCTGCCCACAACCCACGTCTTCGGCCTCTGCTCCGTCGTGGTCGCCGCCATCCACGCTGGTGCCCCTGTGCGCCTCGTCCCGCGTTTCGTGGTGGCCGATGTCTTCGACGCCCTGCGCGACGGCATCACCCTGTTCTCTGCGGTGCCCCAAATGCACGCGCTCCTCATGGCACATGCCAAGTCGCTCGGGCTCTCATCCCTCGGCTCCGAAACCCTCCGCTATGTGTCGTCCGGGGCCGCTCCTCTGGACCCAACGTGGAAGCGCGAAGCCGAAGCGTTCTACGGCGTTGCCATTCAGAACGGGTACGGCATGACCGAAAGCACCGCGGGAACGGCGGCCACCCGAAACAGGATTGGCGATCCGGACACTTCGGTCGGACCCGCGCTGCCGGGCATTGAGATCGCGATTGATGAGGCCATTCCCGGGGGCGAGGTGCTGACCCGCGGGCCGCATGTGATGAAGGGTTACTTCCGCAACCCCGGTGAGACAGCGAAGGTGTTGGACGATGATGGGTGGCTGCGGACGGGAGATCTTGGGCAGATTGATGCAGACGGCAAGTTGCACATTCTGGGCCGGGCGAAAGAGCTGATCATCCACGGTGGGTTCAATGTGTTCCCACCCGAAGTCGAGGCTGCACTGAATGATCACCCGGATGTCGTGCAGGCCGCCGTCGTTGGGCGGGCGAAGGACGGGGATGAAGAGGTGCTGGCCTTTGTTCAGCTTCCGAACGGCAGCGCGCTTTCAGAGGATGATCTGCGCGCGTTCGTCAAGGACAGGTTGGCAGGGTACAAACGCCCGTCACGCTACGTGTTGGCGCAAAGCCTGCCCGCTGCACCCACCGGCAAAATCCTGAAACACAAGCTGATCGAGACGTTCTCGGATCAGTTGGACTAGGTCCAAACACCCTCGGCCGCGGCGCGAATGTTGCGGATGTTTTCGCCATACGGAACCGGATTGTCCACGGAGCCACCGCGGAACACGGCAGAGCCTGCGACAAGTACGTCTGCCCCCGCCTTTGCCACCAAAGGCGCAGTGGTCGGATCGACACCGCCGTCGATTTCGATGTGCACCGGGCGGTCCCCGATCATGTGGCGCAAGGCGCTGATTTTCGACGTCATGTCGATGAACTTTTGCCCGCCAAAGCCAGGGTTCACGGTCATCACGCAGATCAGGTCGATCATGTCCATCACCTCTTCAACCGCTGCAGCAGGGGTGCCGGGGTTGAGCGCGACGCCTGCTTTCATGCCAGCCGCACGGATGGCTTGCAGTGTGCGGTGGATGTGGGGGCCTGCCTCGACATGGGCGGTTAGGACGTCGGCTCCTGCATCGGCGAAGGCTTGGATGTAAGGATCGACCGGCGCGATCATCAGGTGGACGTCCATCACGCCCTTGATATGCGGGCGGATCGCGGCGCAGGTGGCGGGGCCGAAAGTGATGTTCGGCACAAAATGACCGTCCATCACGTCGACGTGGATCCAATCCGCACCCTGCGCTTCGACGGCGGCACATTCCGCGCCGAAATTGGCGAAATCGGCGGCGAGGATGGATGGGGCGATCTTGATCGAGCGGTCGAAGGTCATGCCGGACTCCTTGCATGTTTGGGTGCGATATAGCGGCCCGGCGACCTGGTGGAAAGAGGCCCTTCAGGGAGGATTTTTTGAAACAGGGAAGATGGATCGGGTGGGTGCACATCGCTGTCGGATTTGTGATTTGAGGGTGCCTTTCTGCGTCAATCAGAATCTGAGGGGCGTACATCATAGTTAGTTTGACAATCGAATTAAATGGAGCAAGTGTACGTTCAAGGGAGGATGTCGATGTATCTCGGACTTGATCTGGGCACGTCGGGCGTGAAGGCATTGTTGGTGGATGGCGATGGCCGCGCCGTTGGCAGTGCTGATGCGACCTATGGCGTGTCAAACCCAGCAGCTGGGTGGAGCGAACAGGACCCGGCCGATTGGGTTGCAGGTATTGGCGCTGTGCTGGCGTCGTTACGAAATGAGCATCCGTCAGCGTATGGCGCCATCAGGGCGCTGTCCTTTTCCGGTCATATGCATGGCGCGGTCATGGTTGACGACGCGGGTGTCGTGCTGCGCCCCTGTATCCTGTGGAATGATACGCGTAGCCACGTCGAAGCAGCGGCCATGGATGCCGACCTGATGGCGCGCGCGGTGAGTGGAAACATCGTGTTCCCTGGCTTTACCGCACCCAAGCTGGCCTGGGTGGCGAAGAACGAACCCGACATATTTGCCCGGGTGGCGCGGGTCATGCTGCCCAAGGACTACCTGCTGTGCTGGTTGACGGGCCGCTATGCGACCGAGATGTCGGATGCGGCGGGCACGGCGTGGCTGGATGTTGGTGCGCGGGCGTGGTCGGATGACCTGCTGGCACTTGGGGGCATGTCCCGTGACCAGATGCCGGACCTTTTGGAAGGCACGGATGTTGTGGGTGAGGTGCAGGCGGCGCGGGCTGATCTGGGCCTGCCTGCAGGCTGCAAGGTTGTTGCGGGTGGCGCCGATAATGCGGTTGCTGCCTGCGGTGTTGGTGCCTTGGGCGAGGGGGACGGTTTCGTATCCCTTGGCACATCCGGCGTCGTGTTGGCAGGGCGCGGAAGCTATGCACCCGATGCGGACAGTGCGGTGCACACCTTCTGCCACGCGGTGCCGAGGCGTTGGTATCAGATGGGCGTGGTTCTTGCGGCAACCGACAGTTTAAACTGGCTGAGCCGTGTCACCGGTCAGGCGGCAGGCGCGTTGTCAGCGGCCTTGGGTGATACGCTGGCTGCTCCAGGCAGTGTGAAATTCTATCCCTACCTGTCGGGCGAACGGACGCCGCACAACGACGCGCAGG
>NZ_JBYNDP010000175.1:0-6103 GCF_059783535.1 Tateyamaria sp.
TCAAGCCGCAGGCGCCGCCCCATCGCCGGGCCGCCCCCCGGCACGGCGATATGGTCGATTTATGCGCGTCGTTCAGATCGAAGATGTACGTGGCTGCGATAAAGCTCTGCTGCGGAGAGGTCGTATCGCCGCACCGCGGCCCGTCGATGGGGCGCTTGCAAGCGTTTCAATGTATTCAGCAAGCGTTCAAGAATTGCAGCATCAATGCTGACAGGTTATGATACCAAGTACGTAAAAGGAGTGGTTCGTGGCGCAGAAAGGTGTTCATGTGACGCCCAGAAATGGCAAATGGGCAGTCCGTTCGGCGGGTTCCCTTCGTGCATCTAGAGTGGTTTCAACACAAAAAGAAGCTGTCGAAATTGCTAAGGAAAAAGCAAAGCGGGATGGCGGTGAACTCTATATCCATGGGCGCGATGGTCGAATTCGCGAGCGGAACACATATGGGAAAGATCCTTACCCACCAAAGGGCTAGTGCTTGAATCAATACAACCAATCTGTTTTTGTGAACTGCCCATTTGATGAAGATTTCGCTCCTATTCTGGAGGCAATCTTGTTCTGCGTCGTGAGAGCTGAGCTAACACCGAGGCTGGCTTCGGAAAGTCTCGATGCAGGTCAAAATCGGCTCGAGAAGATCATCCTTTTGATTGAGACATGCCGGTATTCGATACACGATCTCAGCCGCGCAGTCTCAGTAACAGCTGGTGAAGCGTTTCGGATGAATATGCCCTTCGAACTCGGACTGGACATGGGAAGATTCAAAGCGCCTGACCCGGAAACTTCTGACAAGAGGTTCATTATTTTTGAGCGAAATCCATATGAACTCAAAAGGTGCTTATCAGACCTTTCGGGTGTAGATGTCGCATTCCACAGGAACGATTTTCGGAGAGCTATCAAGTGTTTAAGAGATTTCCTGAGAGTTGAGGTTGGCGCGGTACTTCCTGGAGCTACTGCTCTAGAAAACGAATATTACGACTTTTTAGGGTGGATGACTGAAAAGAAAATGTATGAAGGGCATACAGAAGGTGAAGCGAAAGAGCTTCCAACACAAGAGCGATTGGAAGAGATGATGTTATGGAACCAAGCGAAGCGACCGGTAGATTTCTCTCCTACCGAATGATCGGATATTGCCTCAAACATCCAACTCCTCCACAAACCGCGCATTCTCCTGAATATACTGAAACCGCATCTCCGGCTTCTTGCCCATCAGGCGCTCCACAAGGTCCCCAGTTTCACCCGGTTCGTCCTCGTCAATTGAGACGCGGATCAGCTTACGCGTCGCGGGGTTCATTGTGGTGTCTTTCAGGTCCTTCGCATCCATCTCGCCCAGACCCTTGAAGCGGGACACGTCGATTTTGCCCTTGCCGCCCAGACCGCTCTCCATCAGCGCGTTCTTCTCGACCTCGTCCAGGCAATAGACGCGGCGAGCCCCCTGCGTCAGCCGGAACAGGGGCGGGCAAGCCAGATAGAGATGCCCTGCATCAATCATCGGCCGCATCTGGGTGTAAAAGAATGTCATCAACAGTGCCGCGATATGCGCGCCATCCACATCCGCGTCGGTCATGATGATGACCTTGTCGTACCGCAGATCATCAATGTTGAACTTGGCGCCGAGACCCACACCAAGCGCCTGCGTCAGGTCCGAAATTTCGGCATTCGACCCCAGCTTGGACGACGCTGCGCCCAATACGTTCAGGATCTTCCCGCGCAGGGGCAAAAGCGCTTGGGTCTTGCGATCCCGGGCCATTTTGGCTGACCCGCCCGCGCTGTCGCCCTCGACAATGAATAACTCCGTGCCATCGCGTGTTGATGAAGAGCAGTCCACCAATTTGCCGGGAAGTCGAAGTTTCTTAGTGGCGGACTTGCGTTGTGTTTCTTTCTCGGCCCTTCTGCGCAGCCGTTCTTCGGCACGTAGAACCAGGAAATCCAGGATGGCCCCGGCAGATTTGGTGTCGGCGGCCAGCCAGTTGTCAAAGTGATCGCGGACCGAGTTTTCGACCATCCGCTGTGCCTCGACCGTGGCGAGGCGATCCTTCGTCTGGCCCACAAACTCAGGTTCACGGATAAAGCACGACACCAGCGCGCCAGCCCCTGCGATCAGGTCCTCGCGCGTGATGGTGCCCGCCTTCTTGTTGTTCACCAACTCGCCATAGGCCTTGATCCCCTTCAGGATCGCCGCCCAGAACCCGGCCTCGTGCGTGCCACCCTCGGGTGTAGGCACGGTGTTACAGTAGGATTGGATGAACCCGTCGCGGCTGGGCGTCCAGTTGATCGCCCATTCCACCTTGCCCGGCACCTTGAACTTCTCGAAGGACACGGAGCCAGCAAACGGCGCCTCCGAATAAGTGGTCGCACCGCCCAACGCTTCGGTAAGGTAGTCAGAAAGACCGCCCGGAAAATGGAATGTCGCCTCTTGTGGCGTGTCCCCGTCTGCAATGGCCGATTTCCAGCGGATTTCAACGCCCGAGAACAGGTATGCCTTGGACCGCGCCATCTTGAACAGGCGGGCGGGCTTCAATTTCAGCGACCCGAAGATTTCTGCATCCGGATGGAACGTGACTGAGGTGCCACGTCGGTTGGGCGCTGCGCCGACCTTGGCCAACGGCGCTTGGGGCACACCGCGCGAAAACTCCATCGCGTACAGCTCGCGATTGCGTGCCACTTCCACCCGCAAATGGTCGGACAGGGCGTTCACAACGGATGACCCAACGCCGTGCAGGCCGCCGGAAGTCTCGTAACTGTCGCCCGAGAATTTGCCGCCCGCGTTCAGCGTGCAAAAGATGATTTCCAGCGCGCTTTTGGACGGGTCCTTGGGATGCGGATCGGTCGGGATGCCACGCCCGTTGTCCCGCACGGACACATGGCCGTTCTCATGCAGTTCCACCTCGATCCATGTGGCATGTCCCGCGACGGCCTCGTCCATCGAGTTATCGATGATCTCAGCCACCATGTGATGCAGCGCGCGATCATCCTTGCCCCCGATATACATCCCCGGGCGCAGGCGCACGTGCTCCATATCCTCGAGCACCTGAATGGAGGAGGCATCGTAGTTGGATGGTGTGTTTTTTTTCGGGGGCTCGTCTGGCACCAGAAGATCTGTCATGGCAGCTGCTCTTTGTTGATTGGCAGTGACTATGACAGACAGGATTTGCGAGGGAAAGCTTTGGTGCCCAGAAAACAAAAAGCGGGCCAAATGAATGGCCCGCCTTCGTTTACGAGGTATACCTTGTCAGGCGGCTTTTTTGCGCCGACGCATGGCGACAAGGCCACCCATACCAGCCAGTAACATCCAACCGGCTGCAGGCAGGGGAACCGGGTCGGGGTCGCCTCCGCTGGGCGGGACCAACGAAGCAGTGAATAAGAAATCATTCGCGCCCGGATCGCTTTGAACCCAACCGCGGCCGGATATGCCGTCGCGGTCTGCCAAACGGTGGCCGTCATCGTCGAAACGGAAGTAGTAGCTGCCGTTCGATGCTGTACCCAAGGCAAGAACAGATTGCGGATCAGACGCTGTCGGCGCACCAACGAGGGACAAAGTACCCGAGGACTGATCGGTCTCCTGTACAAAGAAGCCATCACCAAGATCGCGAACACCTTCTAGAGTATACCGCAACGTATACTCGGCACCTGTGCTGCCCACACCAGTGCTGCGGAACACTGAACCACTCAGTATAGCGGTCGCCTCACTCACGTCATATTCAAGGATGGCGTTGGAGCCATTGCCAAAGGTGAAAAAGAAATCAGGGTCTTCACGATCCAGACGGATACCGTAGTCAAAGCTACCGCTGCGTCCGCCATCGGGATGGTCCGCCAAAGAATATGTAAAGTCTGCCGAGAACGTGGCAGCTTGCGCCATGGTACCGACAGCAACGGTCGCCAACGTCAGCGCGGCTTTTTGTAAGAAATGTGTCATGTAAAGACCTCGTAAACAGAAACTGCTGATTAGCTTTAACGAAATCTAAAAGATTTGTGGAATGCATTTTGGCATCAATGTGTTTTTTTTAACGCATTTTTGTGAAACTCCCCGTTCTTTCAGTGTTTTAGATCTGTAGCGTCGCTGCGCCTATCTGGGTTGTCTTATGTGCGTGGATTGGAAACACTTCACGTCGTACGGGTAGATTGTAAAATTGTTCTACCTTGGGTGGGAAGCGCCCCGTCCTTTCCGGAGCGCAGAGACGAATCACTATAATCGGCTTTGCGGCAGGCGTTTCGCGCGACACAGATAAGGGTGCCTGCGCCAGTTGATTGGCGAAAAATCGCCGTCGAAGTGGCTTCCAAGAAGACGTGTCAGAACATGCGCCACACCGACCGTGGCGAACCCGAAACGTGTTGGTTGTTGAACGCCGGACATGCTCGTATGCTTCATGCCTTGACCAAACCAAAACATGCCGCTTCAGAAAGCTTGACGTAGCCGCAGGACGATCGGTGACCTACGCTGGCCAATGTGTCCTCAGCTTACCCGACGTCTGCTGTTCGTCGATTACGCGGCGGTAATGCTTCATGCTGTGATCCGGGCCAAAGACCGACCGGCGCGCGCGGGCCTGATGCACACGACCCATGTGGTGAAACGATCCCGGCAGATCGCAGACGCTGTCATCGTCGCGGTTGATGCACAAGCACAGGTTCGAATGCTTGATGGCACCGCGGTTGCGGCGCGTGCGCGGGGCGGCAAACGCGATGCCCGGTACACCATAAGTGCGCACAAGGATTTGTGTCGCAGCGGCTCCCAACGAATGACCAATGACGTATTTCGGGCGGTGGTTCTTCCGCTCCAGCCAGTCAAAGATCACTTTGGCGTGGGCCAGAAACCCCTGATGCCAAACCGTACCGGACGCACCTTTTTCGGTATCGTCATCCGCCAGCCGGTAGCGTTTGCCTCCGATGTTCAGAACCCGCAAATTGTACTTGAGGTAGTCCATCACCGAATTTGACCCCGGGATCAGCAGAATATCACCCTTGAGGAAGAGTGCCTGAACGTCGTTTTCGTCCAGGCCGTCCCGCCACGCGTTTGCCAATGAGGCGTTGCTTCTGCCTTTGTAAGAAGCTTCGGCCATCTGTGCGGCCAGCTTGATATCGTATCTATGGCTCATGAAAATGTCTCCGTACTTTGAAATGCGACAACTATGCCGCGATCAAAGCCACTTGGGAAGACATCAGCCAAGCCAGTTGTTTACGATCTCCACAACGGCGTCGGGTTGTTGGTGCAGCAGCCAGTGGTCGGCATCCGACACATGCTTGCGGGTCAGTGACGGCGCAAACTGCTCAAGACCTTCCGTCGATATCGGCAACAGCGCCGTGTCGCCGTCGGCCCAGATCAGCAGATGGGGACAGGTGACGCGCAGCCTATCCAGGGGCAGGTCGGGCATGTCCACAGGTGCGCCGGGGTCGGCCACGATCAGGGGCGAGGCGCGATACCAGTTGATCATGCCGCGCAGCCCGGATTGCCGCCACACGGCCTTGTAGGCCTCCAGCCGCTCACCCGCCAGCCAACTCATGTCCATCTTGGCCGAAAACAGCTTGAGAAGTTTGCCGAAATCGTCGACCGCCAGCGTATCCTCGGACCCCGCGCTGCGCAGGAAATTGATGTATTGCGACGCCTCTGACTGGGCTCCACCTGCCGCCATCGCTCGCTGAAAGGGCACCGGATGTACGCCGTTGGCAATGATCAGGTGCGACACCAGCTCGGGTCGGAACATGGCCAGGCCATAAGCAACGGATGCGCCCCAGTCATGGCCCATCACGATGACCGAGCCACGGTCGGCGATCAGGTGCGCCATGTCGCCGACGAGCTTCGATGTCGCATATTCCCCGACATCGTCCGGGGCGTAGCTGGCACCATACCCGCGCTGATCGGGGGCAACGCAGTAATAACGGTCGGACAGGCGTGTAGCGATTTCGTCCCACGCGCCGCCATACTCGGGAAACCCGTGCAGCATCAAAATCATCGGATGCGCAGGGTCGCCCCATGTCCGCACCGTGAATTTGTGCCCGCCAAGGTCGCGTGTGGTGACGTTCATCACTGACCTTTTGGCAATGTCTCGAACCGCAACCCCTTGGCCGTGCGCGGCGCAAACCCTTGCCAATAGGTGTGATCCTCGGTCGGGTT
>NZ_JBYNDP010000176.1:0-6034 GCF_059783535.1 Tateyamaria sp.
TTCGAGAAGGTCGAGCGTTTGTGCACCTTGCGAATGAAGTGCTTGATCATCTCTTCGGCGGTGTCGAAGTCGGCAATGACCCCTTCGCGCATGGGTCGGATCGCTTCGATGCTGCCCGGTGTCCGGCCCAGCATCAGCTTGGCGTCTTCGCCCACGGCGAGCACTTTCTTGACGCCGTCCTTGACGTGGTAGGCCACCACCGAAGGTTCGGACAGGATCACGCCGCGCCCTTTGACATAGACCAACGTGTTGGCGGTGCCGAGGTCAATCGCCATGTCGGACGAAAACAGCCCACCCAGATTTCCGAATACTGACATGCCCCGTGCCCCTTGCCTTTGCGTGGCCCCAATGATGTTGGGTCCGCGACTCAGGACGAGGCGCGGACCGACCGCTTTATACGGGCGCGGGCATTGGGACGAAAGGGCCGAAAACAAGGGGCAATCGGCAATGTCCTGCCAAGCTGTCGCCATGCCATGAAAATTTTTTTCCGGACGCAGTGAATAATCATGGGGTGTGCGGTGTTGTTGTATGAACCGGGCGGGTCTGCCCGGATCATTATTAAACTCGGGAGGATAACATGTTTTCACTTCGCACGGCCGCGCTGGGCCTTGGATTGGCTCTGGCCGCGACCACGGTGCACGCCGACAGCTGGACGCTGGACGGTGGCGCATCGAAGCTGGCATTCGGGTCGATCAAGTTCAACGACACGGGCGAGGTGCACAGCTTTTCGTCGATCGACGGTACGGTTGCCAAAGATGGCAGCGTAACGCTTGGTATCGACTTGTCCTCGGTCGAGACGAATATCGACATTCGGAATGAACGGATGGTTGAGCATGTGTTCAAGAACGCGCCGCGCGCGTCGATTTCGGCCAAGATCGATATGGCCGCGATGGAAGAGGTCGCCGTCGGCGACAGCACGGTGATGGAGGTTGAGGGCAACCTTGATCTGCTGGGTGTTGAAGTGCCGATGTATGGCGACATGTTCGTGATGCGCCTGACCGAGGATAAGGTGATGGTCACGACCGACAGCATGATGTTCCTGTCCACCGCCGATGCCGAAATTGATCCCGCCGTGGACAAGTTGATGGAGCTGGCGAGCCTGCCGAACATTGTCCGTGCCGTTCCGGTAACCCTGCGCCTGATGTTCGATGCCGATGGGGCCAGTGGCTAAGTCTCGCTCCCCAAGACTTGATTCAACCAACTAACGAGTGCGTCTTGCTGCTCCGGCGGCAGGACATGTGACACGTACTGATCGGGGCGCACGAGGACTAGCGCTCCGGTCTTTCGGTCGATCCCGCGCATGTCGAAGATGTCGGCAGCGGGGTCCGGGCAGAACAGCTTTTCCATATCACGCAGCTTCAGAGCACCCTTGGCGGGGAAACGCATGATGTCTGCATGGGTCTCCCTGTGTTCGGTTTGGACGATGGTGCGCACATCGATGATGCTGTCGGGGTCGTCGTTATCCGGTGTAAGATTGGCGATGATCTGTGTCAGTGCATCCGAATGGTCGGTCTCACCCACAAAGTGAAACAGCCGCCATCTTCCATCCGCCAAGATGTTGTGGCCAAGCTGCATGGATTTGGCATCGGCCCAGCGAATGACCGGGGCTGAGTGGAACCGTTTGCCGATGGTAAAACCTGTGGCGTGCGCCTGGTAATGGTCTGGCCCCGTGAGGTGGCCCGGCGTGTAGCGTGTTTCGACCCCTGCAGTATAGCGCGCATGTTTCTGGAAGTGGTTTTGGAAGGTTTGCGGGTCCTGTCCCCGTGCGGCAAAGGCGCGGGCAAAGTCGCGGTCGAAATCAATCAGCTCCTGTGCGATGGCCTGCCGTTCGGCTGAGTATGTGTGCAAGAGATCGGGTGACGCCCGCCCTTCCAGCACCGATTGCAGTTTCCAACCGAGGTTAAACGCGTCCTGCATTGATACGTTCATGCCTTGCCCCGCCTTGGGGCTGTGGGTGTGGCACGCGTCGCCCGCGATGAAGACCCTTGGAGGTATGTCGTCACTGGGCCCCGTGTCGGCGAATTGGTCCGTCACCCGCTGCCCGATTTCGTAAACAGACCACCAGACGATGTCTTTGACGTCGAGCGTGTAGGGCGCGAGGATGCGTTTCGCGGCCGCGATCAAGTCGTCCGGTGTCAGGTCACGGTCCGCAACCCGTTCATCGGGATTGAGTTTGGCCAGTTCGATGTAGAAGCGGACCATGTACCCGCCTTCGCGCGGGATGATCAGGAGGCTGCCCTGGTCCTGTGACTGGATGGCTGTCTTGAGCCGGATATCGGGGAAGTCGGTGGTGGCGAGGATGTCCATGACGCCCCAGGCGGCGTTTTCGGCTTCGCCTTTGTGCGGGATGCCGAGTGCCTGCCGCACGGCGCTGCGGGCGCCGTCGCAACCGACGACGTATCGCGCCTTGATCGTCCCGCGGTTCGTTTCGACCGAAACAGGGCCTTCGTCAGCGATGGCCAGGCCTGTGACCTGCGTGCCGTATTCCGGTTCGAGGCGGGTTGGGGCCTTGCGCATCAGGTCGAGGTAGAAATCATGCACCCGCGCTTGGCTGAGGATGACGTGGGGCATCTCTGACAGCCCGTCTTCGACGTCATCGATGCGACCCGTGCGGGTGATCTGGCCCGTGTCGTCAGGGTTCCAGAAGGCGGTTTCGTTCACGTGATATGCTTCGCGCTCGACAAGGTGGGCAAAGCCGAATGCCTCGAACATCTCCATCGTGCGACAGGCGATGCCGTCGGCTTGCCCCATGACCAGAGGGCCGTCGCGTCGTTCGACAATGCGGGTGCGGATGTGTGGGAATTGCGCGAGGTAGGCGGCAAGGGTGAGCCCCGCAGGCCCGGTGCCAACAATCAGGACGTCGGTGTCTGTTTTGGTGTTTTGGGTGGCTGGTTGACGTCTGGGATCGCCCGGGCGGAAGCCGTTGAGGTGGTATTGCATGCGGGCAATATAGAACAAAGAAAGGCGGACGACACGTCCGCCTTACGGGTTTGGCACCGAGGGAGAAGTAAGGCGGGCGTGTCGCCCGCCCAAGCGTCAGCTCACGTCCTTGTAGCTGATTTCGGCCCTGTCCTTGCCACCCTTTTCGCGCCGCACCAGCAGCCGGTTAAGCGCGTGGACATAGGCTTTGGCTGAGGCCACGACCGTGTCAGTGTCTGCGGACTGGCCGGTGACTATGCGGCCTGCTTCTTCCATGCGGACCGAGACCGTGGCCTGTGCATCTGTGCCCTCGGTCACGGCGTGGACCTGGTACAGCTGCAGCTTTGCCTCGTGCGGGAACAGCGCCTTGACCGCGTTGAATGTCGCATCCACCGGACCATCGCCGGTTTGGGTGGTCATGTGTCGCTCGCCATCGATTTCCATCACCAGATCGGCCACTTGTGGCCCTTCGGTGCCGCAGCGGACAGCCAGTTTTTCGATCTTGAGCCGTTCGTCTTCGGGGTCGGAGGATGTGCGCATGAGCGCGATCAGGTCGTCGTCGAAGATTTCCTTTTTCCGGTCGGCCAGGGCCTTGAACCGGACGAAGACGTCCTTGAGTTGGTTGTCACCCACCTCGAACCCGAGCTGTTCGAGCTTATCCCGCAGAGCGGCGCGGCCCGAATGCTTGCCCATGACGAGGTTTGTCTCGCTGAGGCCCACGTCCTCGGGGCGCATGATCTCGAACGTTTCGGCGTTTTTGAGCATCCCGTCCTGGTGGATGCCGGATTCGTGGGCGAAGGCGTTCTTGCCGACGATGGCCTTGTTGAACTGGACGGGGAAGCCCGAGACGGCAGCGACGCGGCGCGAGATGTTCATGATCTTGGTCGAGTCG
Source organism: Tateyamaria sp. (assembly GCF_059783535.1). Taxonomy (NCBI): domain Bacteria; kingdom Pseudomonadati; phylum Pseudomonadota; class Alphaproteobacteria; order Rhodobacterales; family Roseobacteraceae; genus Tateyamaria; species Tateyamaria sp. Next base: position 3,812 of record NZ_JBYNDP010000176.1, read on the forward strand.
ATGCCCGTCTGGAAGGGCATGATGTCGTTGCGGACCTTGAGGGCCATCACGACCTCTTCCAGCGCGGTGTTGCCCGCCCGTTCGCCCAGACCGTTGATCGTGCATTCGATCTGGCGCGCGCCTGCTTCGACGGCGGCGAGGCTGTTCGCCGTCGCCATGCCCAGATCATTGTGGCAGTGGGTGGCGAACACGATCTCATCCGCGCCGGGCACGTTTTCGATCAGCTTGCGGATCAGGTCGGCGCTTTCGCGCGGTGCGGTGTAGCCGACCGTGTCGGGGATGTTGATTGTGGTGGCGCCTGCTTTGATTGCAATCTCGACCACGCGGTAGAGGTAGTCGAGTTCCGTCCGTGTGGCGTCCATCGGCGACCATTGCACGTTGTCGCAGAGGTTGCGGGCATGGGTCACGGTCTGTTCGATCCGTTCGGCCATTTCGTCCTTGGTCAGGTTCGGAATGGCGCGGTGCAGGGGCGAGGTACCGATGAATGTGTGGATGCGCGGGCGTTCCGCGTGTTTCACAGCCTCCCAACAGCGGTCGATGTCAGGCAGTTGCGCGCGGGCGAGGCCGCAGATGACTGAGTTTACTGCGTTCTTGGCGATCTCGGAGACGGCGTTGAAATCGCCTTCGGATGCGATGGGAAAGCCCGCTTCGATGATGTCGACGCCCATGTCGTCCAGCAGGCCTGCAATCTCCAGCTTTTCGGCGTGTGTCATGGTGGCGCCGGGCGATTGTTCGCCGTCGCGGAGGGTTGTGTCAAAGATGACAACCCGATCCTGAGTTTTCGTGTCTTGGGTCATTTGAATTCTCTTTTTCTGTCCTAAAGCCTTGGCGCGAGAGGCATCCTCTGAGCGGTCGCGCCGATGGGCACGCTCAGAGGCGGATTAGGAGCAGGAGGCCACGCAGCGACGCGCCGGGATGGCGTGCGGTCGGGATATGCGTGGCGTGTGTCATAGGCGTAGTTATACCGCGCTTTTGGTGAATGGGAAGTGGGGAATTCCGGATGGCGTGCGTTTGGCCAATCGGCCCTCCGGGGGCGGTTTATTTGGCGAAATGAAGTTGATGGATCGGGATTGGCGGCTAGCTCTGCGCCCATGGAGAAGGTTTTGATACTTGGCGCGACGGGTGGCATCGGATCGGCGCTGGCGGATGGGTTTGCGGAGCGGGGTGCCGAGGTGGATCGGCTGTCACGGTCGATGGATGGATTCGATGTGACCAACGCAGCGTCTGTGGAACGGCATCTGGTGGGGCGAGGTCCCTATGATCGGGTGCTTTTGGCGACGGGCGCATTGGAGATTGATGGGGCGGTGCCGGAAAAAACGATCAAGGGCTTGGATGCGGCCGCGATGCTGGATCAGTTTGCGCTGAATGCTGTTGGCCCGGCCCTTGTTCTGAGCCACGCGCATCGGCTTCTGGTGCGCGACGCGCCTTCGGTCTTTGCCGTCTTGTCGGCCCGTGTCGGGTCGATTGGCGACAACAGGGTTGGAGGCTGGATCAGCTATCGCAGCGCGAAGGCGGCGGTAAATCAGATCGTTAGGACGGCATCGATTGAATTGGCGCGGACACACAAACAGGCCGCAGTGGTGGCGTTGCACCCTGGCACAGTGGCGACCGCGTTTACCGAGAAGTATCTTGGGCGCCATCCATCCGTTCCGCCCGCAAAGGCGGCGGCGGAACTGATTGCCGTCATGGATGGATTGGGACCTGAACAGACGGGCCGCTTTTTTGACTATTCAGGGACGGAGGTGCCGTGGTGAGTCGGTTGGTTTTGGTGTTGGGCGATCAGTTGACCGAGAGCGTGGCGGCGCTGAAGGCCGCCGACAAGGCGTCGGATGTGGTGGTGATGGCCGAGGTGGCCGAGGAGGGGTCTTATGTGCCCCACCACCCCAAGAAGATCGCGCTGATTCTGGCCGCCATGCGCAAATTTGCGGCGCGGCTGCGGGAAGATGGGTGGACTGTCGCCTATTCCGAGCTGGATGACACCGAGAACAGTCAGTCCATCCCGGGTGAGCTGCTGCGGCGGGCCGAGCAGCATGGCGTGTCGGACGTAATCGCCACGCGGCCCGGGGAATATCGGTTGATTGCCGCGCTTGAGGATTGTCCGCTGAAGGTCACGCTGCTGGAGGATGATCGCTTCATCGCATCGCACAAGGAATTCGAGGATTGGGCCGAAGGGCGCAAGGCGCTGCGGATGGAGTATTTCTATCGCGAGATGCGGCGCAAGAC
>NZ_JBYNDP010000041.1:0-27625 GCF_059783535.1 Tateyamaria sp.
TTGCAGACCGTTCTGGCGAGTATGTCACCGGACTTGGGCGCCATCATCAGCCCGTAATGCGAATGTCCAAAGTTGACGAAAAGCCCTGGCTGATCCGTGACCGGCCCAAGCGCGGGCAGGCTGTCCGGAAAGGATGGCCGCCGACCCATCCAGAACGTCGTTTCATCCGTTCGCAAGTTTGGGAACGCGTTCGTGGCCACGTCGATCAATTGCTGTTTGCGCCGTTTCGTCGGTGGTGCATCGACCGGAGCAAATTCCGCCTGACCGGCAACACGCACACCATTCTCCATGCTGCTGGCCACGAATTTTGCGTCTACGTCCATAACCGAGTTGTTGATCTCGATGCCGGGATCACGGAACTCGACATGATAGCCACGCTCGGCCATCAGCGGAACGGACATGCCGAGCCCGGTCAGGAGACCCGGACTCCACGCGCCAAGGCAAAGAACGACGCGCTCTGCCTGGAGTGTTCCGTCGTCGCACTGTACTTCCCAGTGGCTCTGGCCCGTGCGATGGATGCGCCTGGCCGTTGTGCGTTTGTGTGTGGCGCCCATTTTGCGGGCTTTTTGCGCCAAGACCTGACCCAGCCTGCCCGGCGAACGCATGCGCGCTTGCCCCTTTATCAGGATGGCGGCGCCAAAGTCCGGACCGAGTTCGGGTTCGATTTCAGCCAGCCGGTCCTTTCCGACAAGCTCCAGTTCGGCGCCCATCTCGCTCCGAATAAGATAGTCGATGGATTGCAGATTGGCGCGGCTGCCATCACGAAACGCATGTACATACATGCTGTCGGTAATCAGCCCCTCATGCCCGGTGCCCGCCAGATGCCTTTGATACAGTTCGATGGACGGTCCGCACAGATGGGACATCGCCTCGGCGCGGGCACGCACGCTTTCTTCGCGGCCACCGCGCAAGAAGCTGAGGCCCCACGGGATCATTTTCAGCAGGGACCTGGGATGGATGGACAAAGGTCGCCCGTAGCCAAACATGAGCTTTGGGATCGATTTCCACGTGCCGGGCAATGACTGCGGGATGATCGACCAGGGTGATACCACCCCTGCATTGCCCATCGAAGTTTCCTGGCCGGGCTCGCCCTTGTCAATCAGCGTGACCGGAACGCCCTTTTCAAGCAGCGACAGCGCCGTGCAGATACCGACAATGCCCGCACCGAGGACAATGACAGGCGTTCTATTGTCAGGCTGTGGCATTGGCGGTTCTTCGTGCAACAACCTGACTGATGATTGCTGGCGCAGCGATCAGAAGCGCGACCAGATCAGCCTGCAGTGACGGCGCGATGAACACGAGGCCGGCGATCGCCAGCAGAACACGAAAGACCCCACCCATCGGGGCAAGCCAATAGCCCACGACCGCCGCCGACAGGGAGATGACACCTGCGATGCAGCTTGCAGCGGTATAGGAGAATTCCCAAAGGTCAAAGCCAGTGGACGACACGAAAAGCAGCACCGGTGCATAGACGAATGCCATTGGCGCGACGACTTTCCCGAGGCCGAGTGTGAAGGCGCTGATCCCGGTTCGGAACGGGTTCGAGTTGGCTATGGCCGCTGCAGCATAGGCTGAGGTGCAGACCGGTGGCGTAATTTCCGCCACCACGCCGTAGTAGAGCACGAACATGTGCGATGCGATCGGCGGGATGCCAAGCTGCGCCAATGCCGGTTGGGCGACCGATACGAGCATGATGTAGAGCGCGGTTGTTGGCACGCCTGCGCCCATCAGGATGCAGGCCAGTGCAATAAAGACGAGGCTGATGAACAGAGTCAGATCTTCGACAGTGAAAAGTTCATAGGCACCGAACTGGAACAGCCAGATCAGGTCATTACCGAGGTTTGTGGCTGCCTGCGTGACCATGAAGCCGATGCGAAAGCCGACGCCCGTGGTGTTGATGACGCCAATGACAATGCCAACCGCTGCCGAGGCCGCTCCGACCGCAAGCGCATATTTCACGCCGGTCTCGAACGTGTCCGCCATTTCGGAGAGCGTGGTGCGATGTTGCGGATTGAGTGTCGCAAGGACCGCGCCGCCAATCAGGATGATCGACATGGTCAGATCAAACCCGCCGCCCATGTACTTCCACACAACGAAGGCGATGAACGCGGCGGCGTAGACCAACGTGACCGGCACTTTCATCCGGCTCATCCCGGCGATGATCGCCAACGAGATGCCGCAAAACGCCGACATGTAGGGCGTGTAGCCCGAGAACAGCACGACCAGCAGCCCGACCAGCGGGACGATGTTGGCCCAGCCGTCACGCCAGACCGCGCCAAGCTGCGGCAGTGCGTCCTTGGTCAGCCCCTTCAGCCCGAGGCGGCGGGCCATCAGGTGGACAACAGCAAACACGCCGACATAGTGCAGCAGGGCCGGGAAGATCGCGGCGATGACGATCGTGGTGTAGGGCACCTCGAGAAACTCAGCCATGATGAAGGCCGCGGCCCCCATGATGGGCGGTGTGATCTGACCGCCTGCCGAGGCCGCAGCCTCGACACCACCTGCAAAGTGGCCCGGATAGCCCAGCCGCTTCATGTTCGGGATGGTCAGCGCACCAGTGGAAACCGTGTTCGCGACCGATGAGCCAGAAATGGTACCGAAGAAGGCCGAAGACACGACCGACACTTTCGCCGGACCGCCAGTGTAACGGCCTGCGAGAATGGTGGCGTTGTCGATAAAAAGCTGCCCGAGGCCGGTGCGTTGGGCGATCACACCGAAGAGCACAAAGTGAAACACGATGGTCGACACAACCCACAGCGTGACACCAAAGATGCCTTCTTGCGGGAAGTACATCGACGAGACGAACGTGTTGAACTTCACGCCCGGGTGTTGAAGCAGACCCGGAAAGACCGGCCCGAACAGCGCGTAGCTGATGAAAACGCTGATGATCAAAGGCAAGATCCATCCCAGAGTGCGACGTGCAATGTCGAGGACGAGCACGATCAGGATGCAGCCAAACAGCATGTCAAAGCCGTTCGGATTGCCCATGCGGAAGGTCATCTCCTCGACCCCCAACCAGGCGACACCGCGCCATGCAAAGCCAAGGTATAGCGCCGATGCGACGCCGAGGATCATTAGGATGATGTCAAGATAGGGCACGCCGCCAAGGCGCAAGGTGCCGGTATTCAGATCGAATGAGGTCCTCGTCTTGAACAGCGGATAGAAGGAATACGTCAGAATAAAGAGGCCCGACAGGTGCCAGCCCATGTGCCAATAATCAGGCGGGAGCGCGAAACCCGCGGTCAGGTAATGGTACACTGCAAATGTGAGGGCGATGTAGCGAAGGAATTTGCCGAAGGCCGGTGAGACCGAGCGGATTGCCGCACCTTCATCATATTTTTCCTCAATCGCCGCGAGCTCAGCTTCAGTCAACTCGCGCACGTCTTCTGATCGCGGATCGCTCATGACGCGCCCTCCTCAGGTCGAATGTCGTTGATCAAGAAAGAAACGGACGGCCGTGACCGCCCGTTTCTGTCGGGACACTACTGGAGAAGCCCGGCTTCTTTATAGAACTTCTCGGCCCCGGCATGCAGCGGCACGCCCAGAGCAGCGATGCCGTCAAGCGCCGTGTCCGGTGTGATCTGCTTGCCCTTCGCGTGGCCGTTGTCCAGGAGCTTGCGCGTGTTGTCGTTCCACATCGCCTTAGTGATGCCGTAGACAAGCTCTTCCGACAGGTCCGAAGACACAACGAGAAGCGCAGACACCGCTGGCGTTTTCACCTCATAATCAACGCCTTCATAGACGCCTGCAGGGATGCTGGACGGAATGTAGGCTGGAATGATGTCGTTGATCTTTTGCAGATCTTCGTCGCTGAAGCTGTGCAATTCCATACCTTTGGTTGTCGACAGCTGCACCATTGCCGAGACGGGCCAGCCTGCTGCGTAGAAGTAGGCATCCAGTTGGCCGTCGGCCAGACGTTCGGCGGATTGGCTGTTGTTCAGTTCAGCCTCGTCATAGTTGTCGCGGGTCAGGCCCCATTCAGCCAACATCATTTCGACAGCAACCTGTGTTCCAGAGCCCGCTTGGGCAATGCCAACGCGTTTGCCCTCAAGGTCGCTCAGGCCGCCGATGGAAGTGCCCTTCGGCATCACGAGATGCAGGTCTTCGGGAAACAGGTTCGCTACAATGCGCAGTTTTGCATGCGGCTTGCCGTCAAATTTGCCCTCGCCCAAGAACATCGACCGCGTAACGTCAGCCGCTGCAAGGCCGGCTTCCAACTCGCCGTTCTGCACGGCGGTGTTGTTGAAGACCGACGCCGTGGTCGACTGAGCAATTGCGATCAGACCGGGAACGCCGCATTGGCCGCCTTCATCGCAGGGCCGCGATCCCGGAGGCGCTGAAATGCCGTTGGCAATGGTGCCCCCAATCGGGAAATAAGTGCCACCCGCACTGCCAGTTCCGATCCGGAAAAACGTCGGGTCCTGTGCAAAAGCTGTGCCCGCACTCAACGTTGCGGCAACAGCAAGAGCCAAAAGTTTTGATGATTTGTTCATTATATACTCCCTGTGAACAGACTTCTGAAAGCGTGTCATGCGCAGAAGCCTAGACAGCGGAATAAATAAATTCCAATTTTATTAATCTGTGTTTTGATAGATTTAGCTTATAAGGTGACCATGAATTTTACGCAGATATCGACGTTTCAGGCCGTCATGACATCCGCCTCTTTGTCCGATGCGGCGACCAAACTTGGCCGGACGCAGCCCGCAGTGAGCGCCGCAATAAAGGCGCTTGAAGATCAACTTGGTCTGCAACTCTTTGAAAGGCGGGGAAGAAAGCTGATCCCGGTGCCGGAAGCCCAGTATCTTCTGACCGAGGCTGATGCAATTCTTTCGCAACTCAACCGCGTGCGCCAGACCATGCGCAGTCTTTCGGACGGTCACAGCGGCACTCTGAAAGTTGCCGCCATGCCTGGCCCGGTTTCGCTGATCTTTCCGAAGTTCATTGCTTCAAAAGTAAGCGATTCTGACGGCATCTCCATCTCGATCCAGGCCCGAACATCCAATCAGATCGCTGAACTCACGCGCGCGCAGTCCATCGATTTTGGGTTTGCCGATGCTGCAAACACTGAACCCGAGGAAAACCTGTATCGTTCAGTTGTCATAAGCGCGGACTGCCCGGTGGCCGTGCCGGAGAACCACCCGCTTGCGCGCAAATCCGAAATCAGTTTTGCGGATCTGAACGATCAACCGCTGGGCACCTTGCCGCAATCGCATCGGCAGACCCAGAATCTTGCGACCCGGTTTGCGGCTGAAAACCTGTCACTGCGGGCGACGATTGAAAGCCAGACTTTCCTGCCAATCCTGCACTTCGTCACTGCGGGCCGCTGCTGCACCGTGTTGGACCCGCTGTCGGTCTTTCTGATGAACGCGGATACGCCGATGGTCGGGGGCATCGCAGTTCGTCCGATGACAGACCCGATCAGGTATTACTATGCGATCTACTCTCCCCGCTATCGACCGATTTCCGTGATCGCCGGAAACCTGCTTGAGGCATGGCAAGCCGAGGTGATGAAATTGTTGGAAAGCTCCGGGTTCAATCCACGATTTGAAGGTGCGGACTAGCGCAGAGACGCCCCTCAGCCATCTTCCCTCACCACGATCACCTCAACCCGCCGGTTTGCTTCACGCCCGGCGGGGGTGAGGTTGCTGGCCACCGGTGACAGATACCCCATGCCGCCCGCCTCTATCCGGTCTGGTGAGACATCGTAGCGTTCGATCAAGCGATCCCGCACCGCGCTGGCCCGGGCGCGGGAGACGGCGATGTTGGCTTCGAGCCCGCCGACTGAATCCGTATGCCCAACGATGGCGATGCGCAGGTTGGGGCGGTTCTCCATCAGCTGGGCGATTTGTTCGAGCTCGGGTGCCGGCCCTTCACCAAGGTTCGTGGTGCCCGTGGCAAAGTCGAGGCTGCGCAGAATGGCCGATCCCGACGTGAGAAGAGATTGACCGAGATTTGCAGTCGGTGCCACGGGAATGGCCGCAGTCGGGGATGGGGTTGTTGGAACGGCAGCCTCTTGCGCGCCGACCTGAACAACTTGCAGATACCCCGCATCAGGGGCTGTGCTGGCCAGCAGCCACACGGCATCGCCCGTGCGCGGGTGGCGCGCGCTCAGGAAATGATAGGAGCGGACGTTCACGTACATGTTGGGCGCGGGCAGCACATCAATTCCAAAGCGGAAGTCAAAGCCGCCGCACGCATTCGCATCGCAATCGAGCAAAGTGTCATAGCCCGCATCAGTCAATTGCGCGCGCAAAGGGGTAAGGATTTGCAGAGGCGTCAGGCCTGGGGATGGAATGCGGTAGCTGCGCCGTTGCACGGGTCCATCAATGCGTTCTGCCGCCACCTGCCCGTCCGCATAGGGTGCGGTGGCGACCGACACACGGTCCAACACGCTGTCACGCGCCGCCGTCTGACGGGCGTTCGAAGGCAGTTCCAGTTGCAGAGCCAATGCCGGTCCTGCAAGTGCGCATCCAAGAGCAGTCATCCAGCCCCGCATATTCAGCGGGCCTGTGCGTGGTATTCAGGGTTGGGCATCATCGCCGTGGCGCTGGCCACCCGGTTCGACATGTTGAAAAAAGCCGCCACATTGATCAGGTCCCAGATGTCGCGGTCGGTCAGGCCATGGTCCCTCAGCGTCTGACGGTCATCTTCTTCGACTTGGGCAGAGGCGAGCGTGACCTTCTCGGCAAAGATCAGCATCGCCCTTTGGCGCGGTGTCACATCCGCGACGCGCCAGTTCATCACCAGTTGCTCGCCCAGTTCCGGGGTGCCTGACAGCTGCCGCACCGCAGCCCCATGGGCCGTCAGGCAGTAGTAACAGCGGTTCGTGGCGCTGACAACGACGGCCACCATCTCGCGCTCCAGCTTGCTCAGCCCGTTGTCAGACAGCATCAGGTCGTTGTAGAGCGCGGTAAAGGCGTTCAGCTTGTCGATATCAAACGCATGCGCTTTCAGCACATTCGGCACCATGCCCAACTTGTCCTCGCACACGTCGAAATACTTTTGCGTGGCCTCGGGCAGTGGATCGACCATGGGAAGGTCGAGGGCGGTGGGCTGGTCTGTCATGTGGTCTCCGGCGCTGTGCGGTAATGATAGCCACAGACCTGTCGGAACCCCAACCCCCGATAAAGCGCATTGGCGGGACCATTCGCCGCTGTGGTCAGCACAGCGATCTGATCTGCGCCGTTTTCCGCCGCCCAGAACGCCGCGCGCCGCATGATCCACTGCGCGACGCCCTGTCGGCGCTGGTGGGCCAGCACTTCGACCGCGTGCACCATGGCGATGCCATCGTGGATTGCGGCAAAGGCGGTGCCTGCTGGCTTGTCCTTGTGCCGTGCGAGAATGGCCGTTTTCACCTTGGCCCGGTGCATCACGGCAAGGCGCGCGGAACCGATGCCTCCTGCGGCCCAGATGTCTTCCATGATTGCCAAAGGTTCCCAGATGGAAAATGCGGTGACACGTGGGATCGGGATGTCGGTCAGCGTCGCAACGGGTGCAATGTAGCCGTTCGTGGGGTCAACAATGGTGTAGCCCTGGGCGTCGAGCAGGTGGTCAAGCGCGTCTTCGCCCTGTCGGACCATGAAAAGCGGTGTCTGGCCGATGTCCCGCATCGCAGCCTCTGCGGCGCAAAGGTGTGATGCGACCACCGACCCTTCAGCCGTTGCCGCCGAGACCCGTTTTCCACCGCCTTGCCCGTCGCGGATGGCCCACGGGCCGACGCATGTGACCTTTGCTGCAGGCCATGTGCCATCTATGGCAGCGTAGAACGCAGCCGCGTCAGTCATGCCGGAAAATGATCCGACAATGTGCTGAGGGCTGCGTCCACTTCAGCCCCATCCGTGCCGCGAATAACGACATTGGCCCCAAAGCGCCCATTCTGGATAAACGGATATGAGCCGATGCTGAGATCCGGGTGGGCCGCCGCCAATTCACCCAAGGGGCCCGCGATATCACCCTCGCCCCGCTCGATCCGCAGGGTTTTCGAGATGAGGGGTGCGCCACCCGTCAAGGTCGGCAGGACAGAGGCGACCATGGCCTGAAACACCGATGGCACGCCCGCCATGACGTGAACGTTCCGGATCGTGAAACCCGGCGCGGCCGAGACCGGGTTGTCGATCAGGGTGGCCCCATCCGGGATGCGCGCCATGCGCAGGCGCGCGGCATTCAGTTCAGTGCCGGATTTTGCGTAGTGTTCAGCCAGAATGGCACGGGCGTCATCACGTATGTCGATATGCGTGTCAAAAGCCGCCGCGATGCAGTCGGCCGTGATGTCGTCATGGGTAGGACCGATGCCACCGGATGTGAAAACGGTGTCGTATGCGCCTGACAAGGCGCGGACGGCTGCAACAATCGCGCCCTGATCATCACTGACAACGCGCACCTCTTTCAGGTCGATGCCGTGTTCAGTCAGTTGGCCCGCAAGATAGTGCATGTTGGCATCGCGGGTGCGGCCCGAGAGAATCTCGTCTCCGATCACCAGCATGGCGGCGGTGGGGTTCGGCATCTTGGTCTTCCTTCTTGACCCGTCTTGTTGAGGGGCCAATCACGGTATAGGCCTGCGCCCATGCGCTTTCAAACCGAACTTGTGCCCGCCACGCTGATCCGCCGCTACAAACGCTTTCTGGCCGATTGCCGGTTGGACGGTGGGCGCGAGGTGGTGGCACATTGCGCCAATCCCGGGTCGATGATGGGGCTGGCGGATCCGGGCATGCGGATCTGGCTGGAACCCAATGACGATCCCAAGAAAAAGCTGAAGTTTGGCTGGCGGCTGGTGGAGCATGAAGATGGGCTTTTCACAGGCGTGGATACATCGGTGCCCAACAAGGCCCTGCGCGCGGCATTTGAGGCGCGCGAGGTGCCGGGTTTTGAGGGCTACACAACGGTGCGACCCGAACAGAAATATGGCGAGGGCAGCCGGATCGACTTTCTGCTGCAAGGCGACGGGCTGCCGGATGCTTTTGTCGAAGTGAAATCCGTGACCCTGTCCCGTCAGAACGGTCTGGCGGAGTTCCCTGATTCCGTAACCGCCCGTGGGGCGAAGCACCTGCAGGAACTGTCCCGCATGGTGGGCGCAGGGCATCGTGCGGTGATGCTGTATCTGGTGCAGCGCACCGATTGTGATCGCTTCGCCCTCGCCAGCGACATCGATCCGGGATATGCTGCTGCGTATGCGGCCTCGTCCGGGGCTGGGGTGGAAACCCTATGTCTCGGCTCCCATATTACGCCCGCGGGCGTACAGGTGGGTGCGCCGCTGGCCGTGGTCATCTGACCCACTGGCCCTTGTTGCCGCAGTGCAGTATGTTTAACAGATGAACGCTTATGGAGCGCACTTTGGACCGTGATACTCGTGGCCGTCTGACCAAGGATGGTATACGCATCTATGACCCTTCGGACTTTGCCGGGATGCACGCGGCAGGGCGGCTTGCGGCCGAGATTCTGGACGCGATGTCGGCCCATGTGTTTCCGGGTCAAACGACGGGTGCCATCGACAAGATCATCACCGACATGGTCGAGGCGGCTGGCGCGACCTCGGCCACCATTGGGTACAAGGGCTATCAGCACGCCAGCTGCATCAGCGTGAACCATGTTGTCTGCCATGGCATTCCCGGCGACAAGGTTCTGAAGGATGGCGACATTCTGAACATCGATGTCACGGTCATTGTTGATGGCTGGTACGGTGATACGAGCCGTATGTTCGTGGCGGGCAAGCTGCCCCGCAAGGCCGAGCGTTTGATCGAAGTGACCCATGACAGCCTGATGCGCGGGATCGAAGCGGTGAAACCCGGCAATACGTTTGGCGACATTGGTTATGCCATCCAGAGCTTTGTCGAGAGCCACCGCATGTCCGTCGTGCGCGACTTTTGCGGGCACGGGCTGGGCCGCGTGTTCCATGCGCCCCCCAATGTTTTGCACTATGGCCGTCCCGGCACTGGTGCCGTGCTTGAGCCCGGCATGTTCTTTACCATTGAACCGATGGTGAACCTTGGTCGTCCGGAAACCAAAACACTGTCTGACGATTGGACCGCCGTGACGCGCGACAAATCCTTGTCAGCCCAGTTCGAGCATTCGGTGGGTGTGACCGAGGATGGGGTTGAGATCTTTACCCTGTCGCCTGCAGGAACCTTTCACCCGACATATGGTTAAGGGCGGGGCGGACGACACGTCCGCCTTACAGGTCAGGTAAGGTGCAGCTTGCTGCACCTGAAACACATTTGCATGACTCGCTGATGGCCACATCCGTAAGGCGTACCTGCGGTGCGCCGGGCGGAGGGCACCTCCGCCTTACTGCCTCTCCAGCAGCGTGACATGAGTTCCGCCGAACCGCCGTAGGTCCAACACCTCGTAGCCGGCAGGCGCAGCCATCGGAGCGCTTTCTTCCCACACGATCACGGCCCCGGGCGCGCAGCAGTCCCGAACCGCGTTCAACGCCTTCTCTCCCATCCCCATGCCATATGGCGGGTCGAGAAAGACCAGATCGAACGGCGCGCCCGCCCACGCCATAGCGCGCGTCGCATCACCGCGCATGAGCCGCGCCTGCGCGCCCGCCTCCAGCTTCTGGATGTTTTGTGTGATCAGCTTTTGTCCAACCCGGCCGTTTTCCACGAACACCACTGCCTTCGCCCCGCGCGACAGGGCTTCGAACCCCAAGGCGCCTGTCCCGGCGAAAAGGTCCAGCACATGCGCCCCTTCAATCACCCCGCGATGGGACAGCATCGAAAAGAGGCTTTCGCGCACCCTGTCGGGCGTTGGACGCAGATGCGCGCCCGGATCGCCCCTGCCCACGGTCGCCAAAGGCACCCCGCGCCAGCGACCCGCTATGATCCTCACTTCAAGAGCGCCTTGAGGTCGCCGTCTGGGTCCGCGACCACCGCCGGGTCCGCCGACTTGCCCGCCTCGATCAGCCGTTTGCCGATCATGTAGGCGCGCGGGTCATTGGCTGCATCCACAGCCAGCAGCCTGTCACCCGCGTAGTACCAGAAGGACTTAGCCGCGCCACTATCCCGTGTCACGACCCGGTCGTAGCCGCTGTTCAGCCCGGCAATCTGCAGCTTCACATCATACTGATCGGACCAGAACCATGGACGGGCGACATAGTCCTTTTCCGCCCCCATGATGTTTTCCGCCACGCATTCCGCCTGATCAATCGCATTCGGGACACTTTCCAGCCGGATGCGGTCGCCGCGATAGGGGAAGGATGCGCAGTCGCCCGCTGCCCAGACGTGGGGCGCAGAGGTACGGCCCTGGGCATCGGTGGCGATGCCATTGTCGATGTTGATGCCTGCGGCTTCGGCCAGTTCGGTGCTTGGGGAAATACCGACACCAACAATCACAACGTCTACGTTCAGCGTGGTTCCGTCGGTCAACTCTGCCCCAGAAACCGTCCCGTTTCCAGTCAGACGTGTTAGGCCCAAGCCTTCGCGCAAATCCACGCCATGGCTCTGGTGCAAGTCGCGGAAGTAGTTGCTGGTTTCCGCCGCAGCGACCCGCTGCAGGATGCGGTCCGCCATTTCAACCAGAACCACGTTCAAGCCAAGCTTGCAGCACACCGCCGCCGCCTCAAGCCCGATATAGCCGCCACCTACGATCAGTGCCGTCTTACCTGCCTTGCACCATGGCGCCATCATGTCCACGTCTGCAAGATCGCGCACGGTGAACACACCGTCCAGATCGCCACCTATGGCAGCAGGCAAGCGGCGCGGGGCTGACCCGGTGGTCAGCACAAGGTCGGTATAGTCCAACACCTCGTCCCCGACCGTGACTGTCTGAGCTGCAGTATCGATAGCCGTCACAGTCTGCCCGGTCCTCACATCAATCCCGTTGTCTGTGTAAAAGCTGTCTGGCCGCAGGAACATCCGCTCCAGCGGCATGTCACCCAGCAGATAGGCCTTGGACAAAGGTGGGCGCTGGTAGGGCAGCGCAGGCTCGGCCCCGATCAGCGTCACGCGCCCTTCGAACCCGCCATTGCGCAGTTTGGCGACGCAAGACGACCCCGCCTGCCCTGCTCCGATCACCACAACATGGCTCATGTGATTCACCTTTACCCTCGCCCTTTGCCGTAGCGCAGCCTATATCGCAGAAGAAGACAGACGCAATTCCAAGAAAGGCGCAAACAATGGCAATTTCTGTAGGCGACACGCTGCCCGACGCGACACTTGTTCACCTGGGTTCGGAAGGCCCCGAACAGGTGCAACTGAGCGAGAAGACCAAGGGCCGCAAAGTTGTGATCTTTGCCCTGCCCGGTGCCTATACCGGCACCTGCAGCACCGCCCACGTGCCCAGCTTTATCCGGACCAAAGATGGTTTCGACAGCAAGGGTGTGGACGAGGTGATCTGCGTCTCTGTCAACGACCCCTTTGTCATGGGCGCCTGGGGCGAGGCAACAGGGGCCACCAAGGCAGGCATCACCATGCTTGGTGATCCCGATGCGACCTTTACCAAGGCCATGGGCCGAGCGTTCACGGCCCCGCCCGTGGGCCTTTATGACCGTTCGACCCGCTACGCGATGGTTGTCGAAGACGGCAAAGTGACCGTGCTGCAGGAAGAAGAAAACCCCGGCGTATGCGACGTGTCTGGCGGTGAGGCCTTGCTGGAAGCGATCTGAACCCGCGCCAAATCAATATGACGCAAAAGGCCCCCGATCCGGGGGCCTTTTTCATTGGGATCACATCCGCGCGGCCCGCACTATTCGGCCAGGCTGTCCATCTTGCGGGCCAGTTTCACATCCAGCGGGCTCAGCCCACCCACGTCATGCGTCGTCAGGGTCACCTCGACCCGCTTGTAGACGTTGAACCACTCGGGGTGATGATCCCACTTTTCCGCCCAGATGGCGGCCCGGGTCATCCATGCAAAGGCATCCACGAAGTCACCGAATTCAAAGGTTTTGTGGATCGCGTCGCGTCCGTCGGTCACGGCCCACCCGGTGGCAAGCAGCGGGTCCAGCAGCGTGCTCCGCGTCTCCTCACTCAGCTTTTCCATCATTCTTGTTCCTCGATCTGAACCTTCTTGAAAGGCCCGTAATCCGTGAGAATTTCGATCTCCTCTTCAACCGCCTCACGTTCGGCTTCAAGGTAGCGCGCGACCGCGTCGGCAAATCCCGGATCACCTAACCAGTGCAGGCTGTGGGTCTGCGTCGGAAGATAACCCCGCGCCAGCTTGTGTTCCCCCTGTGCCCCCGCCTCGACCCGGGCCAGCCCGTGTTGGATGGCGATGTCGATGGCCTGATAGTAGCACAGCTCAAAATGTAGGCAGGGGTGATGCTCGATACATCCCCAATAGCGGCCAAAGAGCGTTTGCGCGCCTAAAAAATTCAGCGCTCCTGCGACGTAGCGGCCATCTCGTTCGGCAAGAACCAGCGCCATGTCATCGGCCAACGTCTCCTGTGCGATGTCAAAGAAGCGGCGGGTCAGGTAAGGCGTGCCCCATTTGCGCGCGCCCGTGTCCTGGTAGAAGGTCCAGAACGCATCCCAGTGCTCGGGCCGAAGGTCATTGCCCGTGAGCACATGGATGGTGCCGCCGAAATCCTGAGCGCGCTGCCGTTCCTTGCGGATGTTCTTGCGCTTGCGGCTGGAGAGTGAGGCGAGGAAGTCATCAAACGTCTCATAACCGTCGTTCAGCCAGTGAAACTGCTGCGTGGTCCGGGCCATCAGCCCCAGATCAGCGCCAAAGTCCCGTTCGGCTTCGGTGCAGAAGGTGACATGCAATGAACTGAGGTTGTTGTTTTCGCCAAGCTGCACCGCGCCAGAAATCAGCCCCCGCATCCCAAGCTCAGGAAAATCTGGATGTGTCAGGAACCGCCGACCGGTGGCCGGTGTGTGAGGCACAGCGATTTGCAATTTTGGGTAATACCGTCCCCCCGCCCGTTCGAACGCGTGGGCCCAGTTATGGTCAAAGATGTATTCACCCTGGCTGTGGCTTTTGGCGTACATCGGTGCAAAGCCGATGGTCTGCCCCGCCGCCATCGCCTGCAGGTATTGCGGTTGCCAGCCTGTGCCGGGGCCGACCGAGTTGCTGTCTTCCAGCGCCTTGAGAAAGCGGTGTGTGGTGAAGGGGTCGTTTGGCCGGCCACCATGTGCAGCCTCGGGACACGCACAGGCGTCCCATTCCGTTTCTGAAACGGCGGACAAGCTGGGCAACACACGGATTTCAATTTCTTGTTCGGACACGCAAGTCTTTCCGGGGGCGTTCCCCTGCACTTCGACCACTGAATGTGTGCCGCGCGCGGCGCGGTTCAACCGGGATGAGGGGCGAGGTAGCCTTCGAAGGTCACATTTTGGGCAACCTCGCGCGCTTGTGCTTCCTCAGCAGGCGACCGGACGGTCCAGCAAAGGATGTTGGCACCGGCGCCTTTCAGCTCTGCCACGCGCCGACGGGTGAGGTCCGCCGCCTCGTGACTGATGAATGACGCGGCAACCCGGTCGAAATCCGGAATGTCGCGCAGGTGGTCACGTGTCGTGGCGTTCAGGGGCCAATCCTCGGCAGTGTAGGCGCTGGTAACCAACCCGCGCGGGGTATCCGGGCACAGCGCGGCCATGCGCGCCACGCTGTGCGGGTTGAAGGACATGAGGGCGACAGGGCCATCGTACCCCTTCAGTGCATTTGCCGTGGCCTGCTCGAGCGGGCCGATGTTGTCGCCCATCGCGCCATCCTGATCCTTGATCTCGATCAGCAGCGGAACTTGCCCTGCAACGATCTCAAGCACCTCGAGCAAGGTCGGGATACCTTCATTCCCGCCTTTGAGCGGCGTCTGCCCAAGTGTCCCCGCGGGGACAACCCGCACGGGGCCGGTCCCTTCGGCCAGACGATCCAGCGCATAGTCGTGAAATACCATCGCATGATTGTCCGCACTGAGTTGCACGTCGATCTCGATCCCGTAGCCGTGCGCGATGGCCGCGCGAATGGCGGCCCGGCTGTTTTCCGGGCGGCCGTCGGTCACGTCATGCAGGGCACGGTGCGCCAGTGGCGCATCGAGAAAGGCGGCAGGCAGGCGCGGGATCATTTGATCTGGAAAATGCCTTCGATTTCGACCGCAACGCCCAGCGGGAGAGCCGCCGCAGAAACAGCAGAGCGGCTGTGACGGCCAGCATCCCCAAGCGCTTCGACCAGGAAGTCCGACGCTCCGTTGATGACTTTGGGCTGTTCAGTGAAATCCGCCGTCGAGTTGACGAAACCAGTCAGCTTGATCACGCGCTCAAGCCGGTCAATGTCGCCACCACAAGCGGCTTTCACTTGCGCCAACAGGCTGATGGCACAGGTTTTTGCGGCTGCCGCTCCGGCCTCGACCTCCATATCCGCGCCGAGCTTGCCCAGGATCAGGCCGTCTGGTCCGTTCGAGATCTGGCCCGAAACATAGACGATGTCCCCCACCTGCACGAACGGCACGTAGTTGGCGGCGGGTGCAGGGGCGTCGGGCAGGGTCACGCCCAGCTCGGACAAGCGGGATTCGATGGACATGGGATGTCTCCTTTGATCGGTTTGCGCGGACGCTAGACCGCCCGCGCTGCCGTGAAAAGGGCCGATGTCAGGATTCGCGGAACGCGCGGTTGAAGTAATCCGCCATCGGCTTGATCAGGTAGGCCAGTGGCGATCGGTCGGCTGTGCGGATGAACGCTTCGACCGGCATGCCGGGGACCAGCACTTGCCCTTCGTTCAGCTTGTCGATCTCTCCGGGGCTTAGAACGATTTCAGCGCGGTAATAGCTGGCGCCGACATTCTCGTCCTCGAACGCATCCGCAGATACCAACGCGACCTCACCCACCAGTTCAGGTGTGGTGCGCTGATCAAGCGCCGAAAACCGCAGGTTCACGGCCTGACCGGTCACAATCTGGTCGATGTGAATGGGATCCACCCGCGCGGCGATCACAAGTGGACGGTCCTGCGGGATCAGGAACAGGACCGGATCAGCTGCACGCACGACCGAGCGTGGCGTTTGCACGCGCATGTTGTAGACAATGCCGGATACTGGCGCGCGGATTTCCATGCGTTCGATGTCGGTCAGCAAGGCTTGTCGCTGTTCGACCAGCTCCAACTCGCGTGTGCGCAGGTCCCGCAGGCGGCTGATTGCCTCTTCGCGCCGCTGCGAAGTCAGACGCAGAACTTCGATTTCAATCTCGGTGATGCGCTGTTCGGATTGCGCCTTGGACGCGGCAAGTTCACCGATCTGACCGTCCAGTGAAGCCTGCTGCCGTTGGAGCGCCAGAACACCCGATGCCTGCGCCAAACCACGTTCCAGCAGGCTTTGTTGTGCGTCCAATTCCTGCTCAATCAGTTCAAGCTGACGGGCAAGCGATAGTTCCTGCGCTTCGATCCCTTTGATCTGATTGCGGGTTTGGGCAGCGCGTTCCGCGAGTTGCTCAGCCTGACTTTCTATGGATTCGCGTCGCGCGTAGAAAAGGTTCTCCTGTCCGGTCACCAGCTCTTGCACATCGGGCCAGGTCGCGGCGACCTCGAGCAACTTGGGATCAAAGGTGATCTCGTCCTTGTCGTCCCGCTCGGCCTCGAGCCGCCCGCGGCGGGCCATGAACTCGTAGAGCTGCCCTTCAACGATGGCCTGGCTTGAGCGCATCTGTTTGACGTCAAGCTGGACCAGAAGGTCACCTGCTTCGACGCTGTCACCCTCTTTTACTTCGATCTTCGACACGATGCCACCGGTCGAATGCTGTATGACCTGCCTGTTCTGGTCGACTTCGATGCGACCGGACGCAATGACGGCCCCGGCAATTTCGGTCATGGTTGCCCACGCAACCAAACCACCTAAGAGCCCGAACAAACCAAAGAAACCAATGATCATGGGCTTGGCTGCGGACCAGCGTTTGTTGCTCATGATACTCCTCCTGCGCCCGCAGGGGCGCGCTGGATTTGTTCGTGGTTCTTGACCATCGATTTCAAAACTTCGTCCTTGGGCCCGAAGGCCGTGCGCTGGCCGCCGTCGATAACGAGCAGCAGGTCGCATTCCTGAATGGCGGCAGGCCTGTGTGCCATGATGATGACAGATCGCCCGTCGGCCTTGGATGCCCGGATGGCCTGGTTCAGTGCCATCGTCCCCTCGTTGTCGAGGTTCGAGTTGGGCTCATCCAGAACAAGGATCACCGGATCGTCGTACAAGGCCCGTGCAAGGCCGATGCGCTGTATCTGCCCACCTGACAGCCGCTGTTGGCCTGCGTCGATCCGCGTGTCGTAGCCATCCGGCAGTTCGAGGATCATCTTATGCGCGTCCGCCTTTTGGGCCGCTGCCACAACTTTCTTGTCATCAGGCGACGTCGAGAGCCGAGCGATGTTTTCAGCGATTGTGCCGTCAAACAACTGTACGCGCTGGGGCAGGTAACCGATATGCATGCCCAGAACGTCAGGGGCATATTGATCAAGCGCCGCGGCATCCAGACGGATAGACCCACCTGCGGGGCGCCACACGCCGGTCAGGCAGCGGGCCAGCGTCGATTTGCCGGCCCCCGATGGGCCGATCACGCCCATGGCGTGCCCGGGCGGCAGATCGAAATTGAGGCCGCGCAGAGCTGCCGACTTTTCACCCGGCGGCACCACTGTCAGGCTTTTGGCCACCAGCCGCGCCTTGGGTTTTGGCAGCTCAGTCCGTGTCGGCTCGGGCGCGACTGACCCCAGCAACTCAGCCAGTGCGCCCCATCCCTTGATCGCGCGTTGCACAACCGGCCACTGCGTCAGCATCAACTCGATGGGGGCAAGCGCACGCCCGAGAAGGATAGAACCCGCGATCATTGCCCCAGGCGTCATTTCATTCTGAAGGACCAGATAGGCGCCAAGCCCCAGCATGGCGCTTTGCAGGAACAAGCGCAGCGTTTTGGTCAGAGACGTAAATCCGCCACCGACATCGGTTGCCTTGATTTGCTCTTCCAGCGCTGTTCCGCGCGCCTTTTGCCAGCGTTCATGCGCAGCACCCCGCATGCCCATCGCCTGCACCATCTCTGCCTCGATCCGCAATTGGTCCGACATGGACATGGCCGCTTGCCCGGCTTGGGCCGCACGTGCCTGTGGAACGCGGGACAACAATTGGTTGGCCAGGGCAATCAGGATCAGGACCGCGCCGCCTACGACGGCCAGTATCCCCAGAAGCGGGTGGAAGATGAAAATGGCGGCAATGAAAATAGGCGTCCAAGGCAAGTCAAAAAACGCCATCAGCACAGGCGACGTGATGAACCGCTGCACGCTTTCGAGATCGGCAAGGCCGGTCTGTGTGCGCAGATCGGGCGCAACGGCAGACTTGCGGACCACGGCATCAAACACCCTGCGATCCATATCATCCTGAAAGCGCGCCCCGACCCGGGCCATGATTCGACCACGCGTGAAGTCGAGAATGCCCATCACCCCGTAGAGAAAGACCACCAGGAGCGACAGCGCGATCAGTGTTTCCTCGCTCCGACTGCCCAAGACACGGTCATAGACCTGCAACATGTACATGGGACCGGTCAGCATCAGCAGGTTGGCAAACAGGCTGAACAGCCCCACCGCCCAGTAAAGACCCCTGCTTTTGCGGCGCGCTGCGCGCAGTTCTGCCTGTCCTTGTTTCGTCAGTTCACTTTGCATCGGCACCATTTCGCTTGCTTACTGCCCGTCTTTGTTTTCTTGACACGATGGCGTATTTTGCCTGTCACGCAAGTGCCACATGTACAAGGTTACCCAAGTAGCGCTATGGGCATTTAGAATAACTGCATTAATTACGTGCCAAGAATATCCAACGGAGATTTGCATTGTCTCTTTTTTGTCGCGCTCGGCGCGCTGCCCTTCTTCTACTTGCCGTCGGATCGCTGGCGGCCTGTGCTACGTCGGACCAACGGCCCGCGCAACCTGATGGCGTTTACGATCCGTATGAGGCGCAAAACCGCCGGATTCACGCATTCAACCGTGGCCTGGACCGTGCTGTGGTGCGTCCGGCAGCCGTCGGATATTCGACGGTGCTGCCAGACGAGATCGAGGACAGCATCAGCCACTTTGCCAAGAACCTTGGCGAACCTTCGGTGGTGGTGAACAGCCTGCTTCAGGGCGACGCGCGGGGGGCCGGCATTTCGACCGTGCGGTTCCTGACCAACTCTGTTCTGGGCATCTTCGGCCTGTTTGACGTCGCGAGCGACTTCCAGATTCCGCAGCACGACACCGATTTCGGTGAAACGTTGTACGTGTGGGGCGTGGGGGAAGGCGCGTATATCGAACTCCCCCTTCTTGGTCCGTCAACCGCGCGCAACACGACCGGCAAGGTTGTTGACCTGTTCACCAATCCCCTGAGCTACATGGTGGAGAGCCCTGAACAGTATTACGGCACCGTCGCGGCGGCGGCTTCTGGCCTATCCCGCCGTGGCAGGTTTTCCGACACAGTTGATTCGATCCTATATGAAAGCGCTGACAGCTATGCACAGGCACGGCTGATCTGGTTGCAGAACCGCCGCTTTCAATTGGGCGATACGGGAACAGCTTCCGAGATTGACCCGTTTGCCTTGGATACAGAGGGTTTTTAGTATGATGATGTACCGACGCCATTTCATTGCCGCAGCGACCAGCGCTGCCGCAATTCTTCCCGCCGCGCCCGCCTTTGCCCTAAACGAAGCCAGTGCAGAGCGGCTGATCAATTCGCTGGTTGGAGACATCAACAGTGTCATTGCCTCCGGCAAAGGCGAGAGCGCGATGTTCCGCGACTTTGAACGCATCTTTGCCCGATACAGCGACACCTCCTATATCGCGGCCTACGCCATGGGTGTGGACGGTCGCCGCGCCAGCAACGGTCAGAAGCGGGCGTTTTCGAAGGCCTTTCAGGGTTACATTTCGCGCAAGTACGGTCGCCGCTTCCGTGAATTCATCGGCGGTCGCCTCGAAGTCAAAGGCGTGCGCAAGGTCAAGAATTGGTTCGAGGTCGAAACCACGGCCTTTCTGCGCGGCGAGTCTCCGTTTGCAGTGACTTTCCACGTTTCGGACCGATCCGGTCGCGACCTGTTCTTCAACATGTTCATTGAAGGCGTGAACCTTCTGCTGACCGAACGGACCGAGATTGGCGCTCTTATTGACCGCAACGGCGGCAATATAGACGCCATGATTTCGGATTTGAGCGCTTTGGGTTAGACCAACCCGAAAAAGGGACGGCCAATCAAAGGCTCCGCAAGATGCGGGGCCTTTTTTGGTTCCGCTGGCTTTCTTATGGATGCTTCAGCGTGAACGACCGCCACCCAGAATATCCCGCACGAGCATCTCGATCAGCCCTTCGGTCGTGCGCGGAACCTCCTGCCGTCGCGGAGCGGGCTGGGGTGCTGGTGCCGGAGCTTGCGCCTGCCGCTTGGCCCGTTCCGGGACTTGCAAAGGCAAGGGACGTGCCGGAACGTCCTCGTGGATCCGGACCATGGTTTCGCGCCAAATCTCGGCCGGTAAGCCACCTCCCGTCACACCGGTCAGGGGGGTATTGTCGTCATAGCCCATCCAGACACCGGCAACGTAATCCGCGGTGAAGCCAACAAACCAAGCATCGCGTGCCGCTTGGGTTGTCCCCGTTTTGCCCGCGATTTCACGGCCACCGAATTGCGCGCGCTGGCCTGTGCCTTCGCTCACTACCTTTTCCATCATCCAGATCAGCTCTCTCGCTGCCCCTTCCCGGATAACACGCTCACCGATGCCGCCACCGGTGCCCATCAAGGGCTCATCATCCCCTTGCAGGCGCAGGTCGATCAGACCGTAGGGTGTGACCGACGACCCGCCATTTAGAATGCCGGCATAGGCACCGGTCATGTCCAGAAGCGTGCTTTCCGACGCGCCAAGGGCCAAGGCGGGTCCGTCCGCCATGTCGCCGTCGATACCGAAGTCGCGCGCCACACGGCGGACGAGATCTCGGCCCACGCTTTCGGAGACTTTGACCGCCGGGATATTGAGCGATTCCGCCAGAGCTTTGGTCAACGTTACGCGGCCTGAGTAAGTGTTGGTGTAGTTGCGTGGGGACCAGCGGCCCGATCCCGGGATGTCGAGCGTCAGTGGATCATCATCCACAAAATCAAGCGGCGAATATCCCAGTTCCAACGCCACGGCGTAGACAAAGGGTTTGAAGGCCGAACCGGTTTGCCGTTGCGCCTGGATCGCGCGGTTAAAGACGCCCGCAACCCGTGTTTCACGCCCGCCGACCATGGCACGCACAGCGCCATCCGCGCTCATCACCACGATTGCGGCCTGGGCCTTTGACCCTTCGCGCACCTTGGTTTCGAACACCTCTTTCAGCGCATCTTCAGCAGCACTTTGCAGGCGTTGATCCAGTGTGGTTCGGATGATGACATCTTCGGTCGTGTTGCGGGTGAAGAATTCCGGGCCGGTCGACATGACCCAATCGGCAAAATACCCCCCCGCCTTGCGCCGCGCGGCAGGGGACAGGTTTGCGGGGTTCTGTTGCCACTTGGCGACTTCTGCATCCGAAAGGTAGCCTTGTTCGCCCATCAGGCGCAGCACAGTCGCCGCCCGTTCCTGGGAGCGTTGCAAATTGGAGGTGGGCGCCATGCGGGACGGCGCGGTCAACAACCCCGCGATCATCGCCCCCTCGGATGGGTTCAGATCGGTTGCAGGCTTGCCAAAATATCGCTGCGATGCGGCCTCTGCCCCATAGGCGCCACCGCCCATATAGGCGCGGTTGAGGTAGATCGACAGGATTTCGTTCTTGGAATACTTCGCCTCCATGGCCATCGCATAGATGGCTTCCTTGGCCTTGCGTTGGAGCGAGCCACGGCGACAGTCAGAGACGTAAGCTGCTTCGGATTCCCATTCGCTTGGCTCGTATTCAACGCCAAGGCACAGCAACTTGGCTGTCTGCTGGGTGATGGTCGATCCACCGTGCCCCTGCAGCGGACCGCGCCCCTCGCGCAAGTTAATGCGCACGGCACTGGCCACACCGCGCGGACTGACGCCGAAATGGCGATAGAACCGTTTGTCTTCGGTCGCGATCACAGCGTTTTTCAGGCCCGGTGCCACGGTGTCGGCCATAACCGCACCACCGAACTGATCGCCGCGCCATGCGAACCGTTCGCCTTCGCGATCCAGCAAGGTGACCGATCCACGTGCCCGCCCATCCAGCAGTTGATCCACATCCGGCAGCGTGGTCCAGAAGTAGCCAACAGCCAGCGCGACAGCTGCCGTCACCGTCAGCCCAACGCGCCACGTAGCCCACCAGATCAACCGCGCCACCCACCGGAACAGGCGAACGAAGATATTGCGCTGAGGTTTCTTGGGCGCAGCTTTGCGACGCTTGGCCTTGGTTGGCGCTTTGCGCACGGGCTTCTTTGCTGCCTTTTTTGGATAGCGGCGATCAGCCACCAAAGGGCGTTTGCCCTTTCTTGAATCACTCATTCTTGACCCCTGCCCGGCCTTTTGTTTCCAGCAGTGTATCCCGTTTCACCGGCTTTGCCACGCCCAGATGGACCAGGTACGGGATTCCTTACCGCCTACTTTTTGAGCAACTGTGAGTGATTGCGCATTTTTTATGCACAACACTGTGCGGCGCACGGGCTTTCCCCGGGCCAAATCTTTGCCCTGCGCACGCGATGCTCTCTTTTCCCCGCATACCGCAGGGCGACCTGCCAATCAAAGGGGACATGTGGTGAAACTCATCATTGCTACGATCAAGCCGTTCAAGCTGGAGGAGGTTCGCGAAGCGCTGACCGAGGCCGGCGTCCGCGGCATGATGGTTACGGAAATCAAGGGCTTCGGTTCGCAATCGGGTCACACGGAAATCTATCGCGGTGCGGAATACGCGGTGAACTTCGTGCCCAAGGTCAAAATCGAGATCGTGGTCGCTGACGGCATGGCTGACCAGATCGTCGAAACCATCACCAAAACCGCCCAGACGGGCAAGATCGGGGACGGAAAGATCTTTGTCCTCGACGTCCAGCAGGCCGTGCGCGTTCGCACCGGCGAAACGAACGAAGACGCCATCTGAGCGCCAGCCATAGGAAGAACACGGACAATGAAACTTACGAAATCTCTGATTGCTGGTGCAGCGCTGACCGCTCTGCCCACGCTCGCGCTGGCACAGGATGCCGCGCCGGGCTTTGACGAAATCGGCCCCTACATCATGACCACCTTGCTGTTCTGCATGGCGGGTTTCCTCGTCTTCTTCATGGCGGCTGGGTTTGCCATGCTGGAAGGCGGCCTGGTGCGGTCCAAGAACGTGACCATGCAAATGACTAAGAACATTGGTCTGTTCTCGATCGCGGCCATCATGTACTGGCTCGTCGGCTTCAACACGATGTATCCTGGCGACTTCAACGGCTACTTCGCAATCGGTGGCCAGACTGTGCTTGACCCCGTGGGTGTCGCGGCGGCAGACGCCGCACTGGACTACGCATCCGTCGGCTCAGACTTCTTCTTCCAGCTGGTGTTTGTCGCGGCAACTGCGTCCATCGTGTCAGGCGCCCTCGCCGAACGCATCAAACTGTGGCCCTTCCTGATCTTTGTCGTTGTTCTGACCGGTCTGATGTACCCGATTTCCGGTTCGTGGAAATGGGGTGGCGGCTGGCTTGATGCTGCAGGCTTCCAGGACTTTGCTGGCTCGACGGTTGTACACTCTGTAGGTGGCTGGGCCGCTCTTGCCGGTGCCATGGTGCTGGGCCCACGCCTTGGCAAGTACAAGGACGGCAAGGTCAACCCAATGCCTGGTTCTAACCTCGCACTCGCCACTCTGGGCACGTTCATCCTGTGGCTGGGTTGGTTCGGCTTCAACGGTGGTTCGCAACTGGCGATGGGCACCGTTGGCGACGTTTCGGACGTGTCCCGTATCTTTGCCAACACGAACATGGCGGCCGCTGCCGGTGCTGTGACGGCGCTGATCCTGTCGCAGGTCCTGTACAAGAAGCCTGACCTTACCATGGTGCTGAACGGCGCACTGGCGGGCCTTGTATCCATCACGGCTGAACCTCTCGCACCCACTCTGTTCGGTGCGCTGTGGATCGGTGCCATCGGTGGTGTGATCGTGGTCTTCACCGTGCCGCTTCTCGACAAGTTGAAAATCGACGACGTGGTTGGCGCGATCCCGGTTCACCTGTTTGCCGGTATCTGGGGCACCATCGCCGTTATCTTCTACAACAGCGATGCAAACCTTGGCACGCAGCTGCTGGGTATCATCTCCTACGGTGTGTTCACCTTTGTCGCTTCGCTGATCGTTTGGTTCATCCTCAAGGCGGTCATGGGTATCCGTGTCGGCGAAGAGGAAGAGATCACCGGCCTCGACATGTCAGAACTGGGCATGGAAGCATATCCGGATTTCTCGAAAGGCTGAGACTCCTTCCTCTCAGTAGAAGAGAACCGACTGACCGGGCGTCCGCGCCCGGTCTTTTTTTGTGAGCGGGGACTGCGCGCGGTCTCTAAACAACCCTGCAGCAGATCAAACCTCGGACGCCCAATCGACAACTGCAAATTTTGTGCCAAAGATGTCTCCGACGCTTACAGTCCAAGTCATTTGAAACATACCCACTAACAGCTCGCAGCCCGTCATGGCCCAAGGTTTTGGGACCCACTGTATGATGGCGTTTCAAGCGGATTGGTTCAATTCTGCCGCCCGGCGACGTGAGCTGGCAACACCGAAACATCCCGATGCTTTCCATCCGGATCATTGTAGAAAGGATCCGTTCCCGGAGGTTGGAAGATGACTTCCCGATCTGCAACACCGGTCGGGTCGGTTGCGACACGCCAATACTCGTCCGCGATCAAGGATGGATCAAACGGTCCATTCGGCGCAACAATACCGCAAATCGCCAAGACCGAGACGTGCACGCCTTTTGGGGCAAGTTCCTTGTAGAGAGATATTGCCAGACTTCTAAGCGCCGACTTGCCAAGAGCAAGCGAGGTCCACTCAGGAAACGGTTCGATCGACAAGCCGCCGCCTGTAAACAAGATGGCCCCGGACCCGCGTTCTATCATTGCTGGCGCCAGCTTCGTAACAGCACGGTGCGCGCCGAGAACATTGACCGCGAGCTCATTGGCTATGTCTTCTGTCATCACATCAAGCGGCCCGCCGGGTCGCAAAACCGCAGCATTGTACACCAACACATCGCATGCGCCCTGGCGCTGAACGAGGGTGTCCAGGGCCCGGTCCAGCTCTGCGACGTGACCCGCATCTGCCACTTCCCAAGACACCGTGATACCTGAATCAGCCAGTCGTTCACTCACGGCCTTGAGGTTTTCAGGATTGCGCGCGATGAGACTTATGCAAAACCCATTTGAGCCGAATTTGTGGGCGACCGCTTCACTTACGCCTGATCCCGCCCCGATGATGATGCAATGTTTCAATGCCAAGCTCTCAACGACCGTTGGTTTTCCAAAACTTCTAGAATTTTGATCTGCCAAAAGTCAAAAACGGGCTTTTTTGCTCAGATGAAAGCAGGACCCAGAACATCGGAACGCACCATATGCTTGAGACAGACCGCCTGATACTCAGAAAGCCGGTTGTGGATGACTTCGAACCGTTGGCCGACATGTTTGGCGAACCGAGTGTCACGGAACATATCGGCGGCATCCTGACCCGAGCGGACGCGTGGGCGCGCCTGTTGCGTGATGCAGGACACTGGGATTTGGAAGGGTTTGGCCAATTCATCATTGTGGACAAGGTGACAGGCTCGTTTGTCGGAAAGGTTGGCTTTGCGAAGTACAAGAGAGACCTGGGGCCGAATGTGGACACCGAGGTAGAATGCTCCTGGACGCTCAGGTCAGCCTGCCATGGCAAGGGGTACGCCACCGAAGCCGCGCTAACGGCGCATCATTGGTATGACACGCATATGGCGGGCCCGACAGCCTGCATGATTTCAGAGGCGAACACTGCGTCCCTGAAGCTCGCCGCGTCGCTTGGTTATTCGAAAGTGGATCGCCTTGCCGTGCCGACCGGCGCGTCCATCGTCCTGCAAAGGGATGGATCGCGCCCGAAGCACTCGGCTGGGATCAGACCCCAGCCCTGACGATAGCGTCAGCCAGCACAGGCACCGTTTCTGCGTTGAGACCTGCGATGTTCATGCGACTGTCCCCAACCATGTAGATGCCGCTGTCTTCGCGCATCTTGACCACCAACTCCGGTGCCGCACCGAGGCGCGAGAACATGCCCCGATGCTGGGCCAGGAAACCGAAACGGTTGGAGCCGGAGCGTTGCTCAAGCTCTTTGGCTAGCTGTTCGCGCAGGTCCAGCATGCCGGTGCGCATCTCTTCCAGTTCCGCCATCCAGTCCGTGCGCAGAGCGTCATCATTCAGGATCATCGTCACCAGCCGTGCGCCGTGGTCGGGCGGGAAGCTGTAATTTTGGCGGTTGAGGAAGTTCAGCGTGCCCTGGGCGATCGCCTTATCCGTGCCGTTTGCCACCAGCATCAGGATGCCCGTGCGTTCGCGGTAGATTCCGAAATTCTTGGAACAGCTGGCCGCGATCAGGCATTCGGGCACCGCAGCGGCAACGGCGCGCGTGCCCGCGGCGTCAGCATCCAGACCGTCGCCAAAGCCCTGGTAAGCGATATCGATCATCGGGGTGGCCCCGGTGTCTTGCAAAACCTTGATCACCTCATCCCATTGCGGGCCGGTCAGGTTGGCGCCCGTTGGGTTGTGGCAGCAACCGTGCAGCAGGATCACGTCGCCCTTCTTGGCTGTCTTGAGATCGGCGATCATGCCGTCGAAATCGACGCCGCGTGTTTCGTCATCGAAATAGCGGTACATGACCTTTTCCATGCCCAAGTAGTCGAGGATGGACAGGTGGTTGGGCCATGTCGGGTTCGAAACGAAGATCCGTGCATCGGCATTGGCCATGCGGATCAGTTCGAACGCCTGCCGCACAGCCCCTGTGCCGCCCGGCGTTGCGACCGAGTTGACCGAGCTGCGCGGCACGGTGTTGCCCAGCACGAGATTGACCATCGCGTCATTGAAGTCGGGCGCACCGGCGAGGCCCACATAGGACTTGGTGTCCTGAACCTCCCACAGCTTCTGCTCGGCCGCCTTGATCGCGCGCATCACGGGCGTGTTTCCGGTTGCGTCCTTGTAAACGCCGACGCCAAGGTCGACCTTCGCCTCGCGCGGGTCCTCGCGATACATCTGCATCAGCATTAGGATGCCGTCGGGTTTCTGCGCAGTCAGGTGTTCGAACATCAGGCGTCTCCGGTTGCGACGGGGACCATGGGCGACATGCCCCACTCGGCCCAGCTTCCGTCATAAAGTGACCAGCTGTCATGCCCCAGACGCTCAAGCGCGAGGGCGAGTATGGCTGCGGTGATGCCCGAGCCACATGTGGTGATGATGGGTTTGCCCAGATCGACGCCCGCGCTTTCAAAGACGGCGCGTGTTGCGTCGGGCGATTTCAGCGTCTTGTCGTCATTGAGCAGCGTGTCATAGGGCACATTGCGCGACCCCGGCACATGCCCCGACCGCATACCTTCGCGCGGCTCAGGCGCTTCGCCGCGGAACCGTGCCGCTGCCCGGGCATCCACGACCTGGGTCGAACCCAGCTTGGCCGCTTGGCTGACCTGCGTCACATCCCGAACCAAATGGTTCTGAAACCGTGCCGTCAGGTGCCTGTCCTTGATGACCGGCGCCATATCTTCGGTGGGGCGGCCCTCGGCCTGCCATTTCGGCAAACCGCCATCGAGCACAGCCACGTCGCGGTGCCCCATCAGCCGGAACA
>NZ_JBYNDP010000041.1:27725-30191 GCF_059783535.1 Tateyamaria sp.
TTCGGCAAACCGCCATCGAGCACAGCCACGTCGCGGTGCCCCATCAGCCGGAACAGCCACCACACGCGCGCTGCACTCAGAAGCCCAGCCCCATCGTAGACAACAATCTGATGCCCATCGCCCACGCCCATCGCCCGCATGCGCGACATGAATTTCTCTGGCGGGGGTGCCATATGCGGCAGATCCGACCGAGCATCACTGATTTCGTCGATGTCAAAAAAGCGGGCGCCCGGGATGTGGGCGGCCTCGTATTCAGCCCGCGCATCGCGGTCCGCATCCGGCAGATACCAAGACGCGTCAAGAACCCGCAGGTCGGGATCCTTGAGATGCGCAGCCAGCCAGTCGGTCGATACAAGTGTCTTTGGATCGTCTGACATGGGTGAGTCCCTCCGGGCGGTCAAAAACGCCTTTGACTAACGCCGGAGGGACCAGATTGGCAAGGCCTGCGCGTCAGCGGCCGAGTTGTTGGCGCAAAGCCCCGACGATCGCCAGAACCGCGCCACCGCCGATGCCGCCACCGGCCACTTGTTGCAGGATCCCCGCGAGGTCCATGCCGCCACTGGCGTCCCCACCCAGCATCGACAGGACCGTGCCACCGATTCCGCCGCCGACAATGCCGCTGAGCGAGTTGATGAATATACCTTGATTCAAGTTCTTGAGCATACCGCCCGCGACATTGCCACCGACCGCCCCGGAGATGAGGCCAATAAGGAGTTCCATGGTATTCCCTTCCTTGCGGGGGTCGTATTTAACCCGACCCGCCCCCCGTTGCGCACCGGCGGCACTGGGGTAGCGCAGTTTTGCAAGATCATCTCAGGGGAAAGTGGCGCCTGTTTTCCCATAACTGAACGGAAGCGTAGGGTTAGCCGCGTTCCTTCAGCAGACGCTGTTTCTGGCGGTTCCAGTCGCGCTTGGCAGACGTATCCCGTTTGTCGTGCAGCTTCTTGCCCTTGGCGATGCCGATCTTCAGCTTCGCGCGGCCCCTGTGATTGAAATAGAGCACGAGTGGCACCAGCGTCATCCCTTTGCGCTGAGTGGCGTTCCAGAGGTTCGACAGTTCCTTGCGGCTGACCAACAGCTTTCGGGGGCGGCGTTCTTCGTGTTTGAACGATTTGGCCTGATCGTAGGGCGCAATATAGCTGTTGATCAGCCACAGCTCGCCATTGTCCACATGGGCATAGCTTTCGGCGATGTTGGCCCCACCGGCGCGCAGCGATTTGACCTCGGACCCTTCCAGCACGATGCCGCATTCGAGGTCATCCTCGATTGCATAGTCAAAGCGGGCCCGCCGATTCTCGGCAGCCACCTTGTAGTTCGGGTCTGATTTACCTTGCGCCATGGGCGTTGGATGTAGGGGGTTGGCCGGGTGCAGGCAAGGGGCCTGTAGGAGTTCATGGAATCTTGGGATTTGCGCAGATAGTATCCTTATCGGGGAAAGAAACGGAGAATTGGTATGCGGGTCTGGATGGTGTTGGCGGCATTTGCCGCCTTGCTGGGCTGTGCCGAACCTGTGCCCTCTTCGGGCGTTGCACGGATTATTGCCACCGGTGACAGCATGTTGGCCTGGAATGCAGCATCGAGCCGCTCTGTGGTGGCGGTGTTGGAAAAGCGGCTAGGGGCCAATGTCGTCGACCGGTCGGTGGTTGGTGCGCGCTATCACTACGTGCTGCCTGTCAGCGGCAGCCTCGGGCTACGGATTGGCAGCCAGTACGCAAGCGGCTCTTGGGACTGGGCGATCATGAATGGTGGCGGCAACGATCTGTGGCTGGGCTGTGGATGCCGCAAGTGTGACGCCCAGCTGAACAGGTTGATCAGTGCGGACGGCACAAGTGGCACGGTCGTCGATAGCGTGCGCAAGGCGCGGGCCGATGGCGCGCGGGTGATCTTTGTCGGATATCTGCGCACACCGGGCCAACCATCGATGATCGATCACTGCCGCGACATAGGCGATGCCTATGAGGCGCGTCTGGAAAAAATGGCTGCACGTGACGCGGGCGTCACATTCGTGTCGATTGCCGATCTGGTTCCGCATGGCGATCTGAGCTTTCACGCAGCGGACCGGATTCACCCCTCACCGAAGGGCAGTGCGGCCATCGCGGATCGGATTGCGGCGGTGATACGGTAAGGCGCACGTTCCTGTGCGCCTATCGACGAGCAACGGTTGCCCGGTGCCCCGATTGTAAGGCGTACGTGTCGTACGCCCTCGAAAGTCACAACCCTATGAAAACGCCTGTTTCAGCGCTGGAATTCGCGACAGGATCAGCCAGTCGAGCAGCAGAACTACCAACAGCGTGACCCCGGCCATGGGAAAGGCCAGAGAAATGGCCAGCCCCACAAGCACGGCCCCTTGCCAGAGCGGCATGTCCCGCGGCAGCGCGGGTGCGGCAAGCCGCAGACCACCCGGGCGCCGCTTCCACCACATCACCACGCCCGACACACAGAGAAGCAGGACAGACAGGCAGATCA
>NZ_JBYNDP010000177.1:0-6001 GCF_059783535.1 Tateyamaria sp.
CGGCGATGTCTTTGAAATGGGGGCTGCGCGGTTCTTTCGGCGCACCGGTGAGGGCGTCTATGACATGGATGACCTTGCCCGGGCAACCGACAAGATGGCGGCTTATGTGTCCGACTGGAGGCAAAAGAATCCGGGCCGCGCTATCTACGGGTTCGGCTATTCCAACGGCGCGAATATCCTTGCGTCCGTCATGATCAGCCACCCTGGGCTCTTCGCTCGTGTCGGGCTCCTGCACCCCCTCATCCCTTGGGAACCCTCTTCGGTGTCGGGTCTCAAAGATACGCAAGTCATGGTGACGGCAGGGCGGCATGACCCAATCTGCCCCTGGTCACAAACAGAGAAACTGACCAACTGGATCGAGGCGCAAGGCGCCAAGCTAACAACGCTCTACCACGACGGCGGGCACGAAGTGCGGCGTGAGGAACTGACCGCATTGGCAGACCTGCTGCGAGACCACTGAGACTACGGAACACCAAAAATGTGACCGCCCAAGCGGTTATGAACAGTCGGTTTCGTGTCGTTGAACAGGAGCCGGCGGACCTCCCCAACGAGCGTGTCGGTGGCGGACAGCCCCCAACGTTCAAACCAAAGAAAGAGACGACAAATGGCAAATCTTGATGCAACAGACTTCGCAACTGACCGCGCCGCTGGCGTCAGCCTCGATACGCTTTCCTGGACGCTGATCCGGGTTTCAACGGGCCTGATCCTCATGCCGCATGGCGCCCAAAAACTGTTTGGTTGGTTCGGCGGCTACGGCTTGCAAGGCACCGGTCAGTTTTTTGCCGACACGCTTGGTCTGGCACCGGGCGTCCTGTTTGCCGGTGCCGTGGGTATGGCCGAGTTTTTCGGTGGGCTGTTCCTCGCACTTGGGCTTTTGACCCGTCTCACAGCCGCCGTCGTCGTCACCGTCATGGCCTATGCCGCATTCGTTGTGCACTTTTCCAGTGGCTTTTTCTGGACCAGCGGTGGGTACGAATACCCGCTTCTTTGGGGCCTGCTTGCGCTGGCAATTGTCATCCGCGGCGGCGGCGCGATCTCGGCAGATAATCGCATCGGCTGGAAATACTGATGCTCTTCCAATTCTGGAAAAGCTGGAAAGAAAGGAACCAAACCATGACCAAAGTCCTCGTTCTCTACTACTCTTCATACGGACATATTGAGGCGCTGACCGCCGCGGTTGCCAAAGGCGCCTCGGAAGTTCCCGGAGCCACTGTGACGGTCAAGCGCGTGCCAGAAATCATGACGGAAGAGGCCGCCGCAGCCGCCGGTTTCAAAACGGAACAGGCCGCGGACGTTGCAACGCCCGCCGAATTAGAGGAATACGACGCCATTATCTTTGGCACGCCAACCCGGTTCGGGAACATGGCATCGCAAATGCGCAGCTTCCTCGACCAGACGGGCGGTCTATGGATGAATGGCAAGCTCATTGGCAAGGTCGGTTCGGTCTTTACCTCGACCGGAACTGGCGGCGGCAGCGAAACGACGATCACGTCGTTCTGGCACACGCTGGCCCACCACGGCATGGTCATCACGGGCTTGCCCTATTCCAGCGCGGAGCTGACAGACATCAGCGAAGTGCGCGGTGGCTCCCCATACGGTGCGGCCACGATTGCCGGGGCGGACGGCTCGCGGATGCCAAGTGAGGTTGAGCTGAAGCTGGCCGCAGACCAGGGCCGCCACGTGGCGCAACTGGCGAGCAAGCTCGCGTCGTAATAGGCGCATAAAACATGACTGATTTGGCCGCGTTGTATCAACGCGGCCAAATCGATTCAGACTACCGGCTTGGACGTAGATCCGGCCACTGCATCCGTGGAGGTACTCTGACTAGACAGGGAGCCGTTAGGATAACTCCGAGACGTCCGGCGGCAGTGACAAGATCGCTAGCCACATTTGCCGCCGGTTGTTAGCTGCGCTGAACTACAGGATCTTGGCCTCGGTTGCGGCGCGCAATTCGTCTTCTGTCACGTCATCTGCCGTTTCAACGATCTTAAGACCACCATCGACAATATCCAGTACGCCCAGATTGGTGATGATGCGATCAACCACACGTTTACCGGTCAGCGGCAGCGTACACTCCTTCAACACTTTGCTGTCGCCGCGTTTGTTGGTGTGATCCATCACAACCACCACACGGCCCACGCCCGCGACCAGATCCATGGCCCCGCCCATGCCCTTAACCAGCTTGCCGGGGATCATCCAGTTGGCGAGGTCGCCGTTTTCGGCCACTTCCATCGCGCCTAGGATCGCCATCGCGATCTTGCCGCCCCGGATCATGCCAAAGCTCTGCGCGCTGTCGAAATACGCGGTCTGCGGCAGTTCAGTGATGGTCTGTTTGCCTGCATTGATCAGGTCGGGATCAATCGTATCCTCGGTCGGGAAAGGGCCCATGCCCAGCATCCCGTTTTCCGACTGCAGCGTCACCTCGACACCCTCAGGGATGTAGTTCGACACCAGCGTCGGGATGCCAATGCCAAGGTTTACGTAGGTGCCGTCCTGCAGCTCTTGCGCGGCCCGTGCCGCCATTTGGTTCCGGTCCCACATGGGTTAAGCCTCCCGTACGGTACGTTGTTCGATGCGCTTTTCATGTTCGCCCTGGATCAGTCGATGCACGTAGATACCCGGCAAATGGATGTGGTCGGGGTCAAGCGCGCCTGTCGGCACGATCTCTTCAACCTCCATGACACACACCTTGCCGCACATCGCCGCGGGTGGGTTAAAGTTGCGCGCCGTTTTGCGGAAGATCGCGTTGCCGGTCTCGTCCGCTTTCCACGCCTTCACGATCGAAACATCGGCAAAGATGCCTTCTTCCATGATGTAGGTTTCGCCGCCGAACTCCTTGTACTCCTTGTCCTCAGCGATCACCGTGCCTACGCCGGTTTTGGTGTAGAATCCGGGGATGCCGCAACCACCGGCGCGCATCCGTTCGGCCAATGTGCCTTGGGGGTTGAATTCCAGTTCCAGCTCGCCTGACAGATACTGCCGCATGAATTCTGCGTTCTCGCCGACATAAGAGCTGATCATCTTTTTGACCTGTTTGGTCTGCAGAAGAATACCGATCCCAAAATCGTCCACACCTGCATTGTTCGATGCAAAGGTCAGATCCTTGGTCCCGGCTTCCTTGATTGCTTGCAAGAGCAGTTCTGGAATGCCGCACAACCCAAAACCGCCTGCCGCAATCAACATGCCGTCGCTCAGCAACCCGTCCATCGCCTCCGATGCGCTACCGTATATCTTTTTCATTGGGCTGCTTACTTCAGGCCGAGGGTCTTACGCGCCTCTTGCCAAGTGGCGACAGGCCGGTTGTAAGCGTGGCAAAGCTCGACCGTACGTTTGACCAGGGCAGCGTTGGATGGCGCCAATGTCGTCTTGTCGAGACGAACGTTGTCTTCCAACCCGGTGCGGGTGTGGCCACCCGCCTTGATCGACCATTCGTTGAGGGTCAGCTGATGCCTACCAATTCCAGCGGCGCACCATTCTGCGTCCGGGGCCAAGCGCTCAACTGTTTTGACGTAGTACCGGAACGTGTTCAGATCCGCCGGCATGGCGTTTTTGACGCCCATGACGAATTGAATGTAGAGCTTTCCGTAAAGTTTACCGGCCTCCGCCATCGCTGCCGCCTGGTGAATGTGAGACAGGTCAAAGGCCTCAATCTCAGGCGTGACCTGATATTCCCTCATCTCGGACGCGAGCCAATCGACCAGATCCGGTGGGTTCTCATAGACCCGCGTGGGGAAGTTGTTCGAGCCGACCGACAAAGATGCCATGTCCGGCTTCAGTGGCAACATCCCGCCACGCGATGTCCCTGCACCCGATCGGCCACCGGTCGAAAACTGCACGATCATTCCGGGGCAATGCTTGCGCAGCCCTTCCAGAAGCAATCCGAATTTCTCAGGGTCGCTGCTGGGTGATTCATCGTCATTGCGTACGTGGCAGTGGGCGATCGTTGCGCCAGCCTCAAAAGCTTCCTGCGTGGACTCAATCTGTTCGGCAACGGTCACCGGCACCGCAGGATTATCTGATTTCCGCGGGAGAGATCCGGTGATCGCGACACAGATGATGCAAGGCTTTGACATGTGCGGCTCCAGTTATGACTGCATGTGGGATCGGAGCTAACGCAGCCGCTGGTTGAACACGAGTCAGATGTTCAAATATTGAAATTTGTTCACATCTCGAATACCCTTGTTCACATGCCGATCAAAACGACTGATTTTCTAGGGTCTTTCGCAAAGGGCCTCACCGTGATCGAGGTGTTCTCGGGTGAAACGACCCGGCTGACTGTATCTGATGTCGCGCGATTGACATCACTGGACCGCTCAGCCGCCCGTCGATGTC
The DNA here is from genome assembly GCF_059783535.1 of Tateyamaria sp. Taxonomy (NCBI): domain Bacteria; kingdom Pseudomonadati; phylum Pseudomonadota; class Alphaproteobacteria; order Rhodobacterales; family Roseobacteraceae; genus Tateyamaria; species Tateyamaria sp. The sequence goes on from NZ_JBYNDP010000177.1 coordinate 4,333, forward strand.
TCTTGACCCTGGCGGAGTTGGGGTACGCCAAACATGACGGGAAACACTTTTCGCTCACACCGAAGGTTCTGAGGCTGGGCGTCGGCGCTTTGGCCGCCATGCCACTGCCCCAGATCATCCAGCCCTGGCTGGACCAATTGTCCGACAAGATCGGAGAGTCCGTTTCCGCATCCATCCTTGATGAAACCGAGATTGTGTATGTCGCCCGTGCCGCACAACATCGGGTGATGTCTATCGGTGTGATGCCCGGCGTCCGATTGCCAGCGCATTCCTCGTCAATGGGGCGCGTCCTCCTTGCCGCTCTCCCTGCGAAAGACGTTCGGTCAGTGCTTGAGAGGAGTGACCTGTCTCCCAAAACCGTGCACAGCATCTCCGACATGGATGCAATTTTGGATCGCATTCAGCAGGTCCGGGAAAACCAATACGAGTGCGTGGATCAAGAGATTGAAATCGGGCTGCGGTCCATTGCGGTTCCCGTTTACTCGTCTCATGATAAAGTCATTGCCGCGATCAATGTGGGGGTATCTGCAGCGCAACGCAGTGTTGAGAACCTGATTGCAGAGGTTCTGCCAGAACTCTACGCGATACAGAAAAACGTGCGCGGCCTACTGAGATAACCGGCGTAGATGTTGCTCGGCAATTTCGGACAATGGATCATGTTCATATCTGCAATAGCATATGACCAGCATTCGATATTAAACCGCAAGACCGCCACCCCTATTCTCACAGGGCAACAAAGTGGGAACAGATCGTGAAACGAAAAACTCAAGCACAAGGCATCCACCATATCACGCTGACAGGTGCAGATCGCCAGACATCAATCGACTTTTGGGAAGGGCTTCTCGGGTTCTCTTTGATCTTTGATCAACCGAACCTTGATAACCCGTCTCAGGGGCATCTCTACTTCGCCGTTGGGAACGGCCAAACGCTCACTGTCTTCACGGATGAGGCACGCAAACCGCAAACAGACCAGCTGGAGGACAAGATTGGTGCCGTTCATCACCTCGCCTTCGCCATTTCGCAGTCCGTTTTGACACAAGTTTCAGAACGTCTGGACGAACGCGACATCAAGCACACTTCCGTCAAGGACCGTGGTTTCATGAACAGTATTTACTTCTATGATCCCCTTGGGCTGAGAATTGAGCTGGCTTCCTATCGCTTTGAACCGCCAGAGGGTGCAACCCACGGCGATGTTCTGGCAGAGGCGCACCGTCTGCGCGTTGAACGCGAGGATCATGTGATCGCGGATGTTCACGTTGCAGATGCAATCGAGAATATCATGCATAAGCAGCAGCCGCGCATGGCCGACATTTGAAACAAATGAAAGGCAGCCAGCAGGACGCCCTTGTCGTAGGTATTGCTGATCAATCCGAGGGTGGCAAAGGGGGCGACCTAACTGGCAATGAACGGCTGCTTTCCGCCCACTGATCCGAGTTTTTCGCGGATGCAGCGAACTTCCGCTTCCCGGCCTCCACGCTAGATGAAAAGCTCAAATACAGCTGAAATAGGACCCCAAAAGCACTCTTTTGTTGTCAACCAGTTGGACAAAGTGTGTGCAGATAGAGGACACTTTGGTGGTTCCTGGGGCAAAGTCCCTGCAACTCTACATCAACGTTTTCCAATTGGTCGGAGTGAGAGGATTCGAACCTCCGGCCCCTGCCTCCCGAAG
>NZ_JBYNDP010000042.1:0-30093 GCF_059783535.1 Tateyamaria sp.
GCCAAGCGCAGCCCCGGCTCCACCCTCAAGCCGTTGATCTACGCGCTGGCCTTTGATCGTGGGCTGGCGCATCCCGAAACAGTTTTTGCGGACCGCCCCACACGCTTTGGCCGCTATGCGCCACAGAATTTCGATGGTGTGTTCCGAGGCGATGTCACGGCACGGCAGGCATTGACCCTGTCGCTCAACATCCCGCCTGTGGCCCTCACCGAAGCGCTTGGCCCAGAGCGGCTGATGGCTGCGCTGCGGGCGCTTGGGGCCAAGCCGAAGCTGCCGGGCGGGCAAGCGGGGCTTGCCGTTGCGCTTGGGGGTGTAGGTCTCAGTCTCGAAGATCTGGTGATAGTCTACAGCCACCTTGCCTCAGGTCGCGCAAACACACTGATCGCGCCGCGCGCTGCATGGCAGGTTGGTGATATCCTGCGGGGGATCGCGCCACCGCCCGGTGCGCCATCCGGGCTGGCCTACAAGACGGGCACCTCCTACGGGCACCGCGACGCGTGGGCCATCGGGTTCGACGGACGGCATGTGATCGGCGTCTGGATGGGCCGACCGGACGGTACGTCCGTGCCCGGTGCTTTCGGTGGCGCACATGCCGCTCCCATCCTGTTCGAAGCGTTCGGGCGCTTGAAGCCACAGCTTGCGCCCGCCCCACCGCCACCGCCGGACACGTTGCTTCTGGCGACCGCAGACCTGCCCCTGCCGCTACAGCGTTTTGGCGCGCGGATGGACGCGGGCAACCGACCAGAAATGGTCTTTCCCCCGGACGGTGCGCGGCTGGCGCAGCGCGAGGCGGTCGTTAAGGTGGCAGGCGGCGCCTTGCCCCTGACCGTTCTGGTCAACGGGGCCGTTGTCGCGACCGGGGCGCGGGATCGGCAGATCGCCATTGGCGCTCTCGACACAGGCTTCTCGGATATCGCGGTGATTGACGCCTCGGGCCGTTCAACCCGCGCCGCGGTCGAGGTCCGACCCTAACGCTGTCCCTCGCGCAGCCACGCGCCGATGATAAAGCCAGAGGCCAGCAGCAGAACCAGCCACGGAGGCAACAGGCCCATCTGGCGCACATCCTGCGTTTCATAGGCACCACGCGGCGTGATCCCGATCCATCCACGCCCAGCAGCAGGCCGCCCTTCGCGCACGGTGCGGATGCGCGGCATACCGTCTTCCAGACGTAGCACGCCGCCGCGTGTGCCTTCCACGCGCGGTCCAAGCAAATCAGCCGTCGCAATCGTGGCTTCAAACTCTTTGGGCGCAGCAGGCCCCAGCCCAATGACGGTCTGCGCATCGCCATTCTCAAGCCGATAAAGACCGATATCCGGCCCCTCGTACCGGGTCTCAAAGCGACCGGGACTGACCTCGGTCATCTCCAGTTCTATGACGTTGCCCGACGGGTCGGTGATGGTCACCGGCGGCACGGTATCAGACAGGGTACGCCGCTCGATCCGCATGGATTGGCCCGTGGCAGTGGCGGTTAGAGCCTCTTCCTCAAGCTCGGGTTCTTTCATCATCCAGTGGGCCAGACGGCGCAGTAATTCCAGTTGCGGCCCGCCGCCCTCGTATCCCCGGTTCCACAGCCACGCATGATCCGATGCCAAAAGCGCCACGCGGCCTTCATCCACCCGATCAAGTATCAAGAGGGGCCGCCCATCCACACCTTCCATCACCACGCTGCCAGACTCGGCGGCAACATCAATCTGACGCAGCCAGCGACCCCAATCGCCGGCGGCTGGTAGGCCCGTAGTCACCGGGTGCTTTTGCCCCAGCTCGGACACTTGCGGGCGAAAGGCCTCCTCCAGCACGCGGGCCGAGGGTTGGGCCGGCATCACCGACCCAAGGGGCGAACGATACAAGCTGTCGGCGCTGGCAAAGTCCGGCCCCGCAGCGACCAGCACGGCCCCACCATCGCGGATGTAGCGGGCAACGTTGTCCAGGTAGAGGGCAGGCAGGATGCCCCGCCGCTTGTAACGGTCAAAGATGATCAGATCGAAATCGTCGATCTTCTCCAGAAACAACTCGCGGGTTGGGAAGGCGATCAGGGACAGCTCTCCAACCGGCACGCCATCCTGCTTCTCGGGCGGGCGCAGAATGGTAAAGTGGACCAGATCGACCGAGCTGTCGGACTTCAGCAGGTTGCGCCATGTGCGTCCCCCGGCATGGGGTTCACCCGACACCAGCAAGACGCGCAGACGGTCGCGCACACCGTTGATCTGGATCAGGGCGGTGTTGTTGCGGTCTGTCAGCTCTCCGTCCGCCTCGGGGACAGTGAACTGGATCACGTTGCGCCCGCCATGGGGCAGGCTGATGGGCAGTTCGAAATCTTCGCCGGTCCGCACGTTGAAGCGTTGCGGTGGCGCACCGTCGACAGAAATATCAAGCGGGGCAAGACCGACGTCCGGGGGGACAGCGCCCATATCCTCAATTCGCAGGGTCAGCGTGACAGGCTCGCCAATGATGGCAAAGGCCGGGGCGTTCTTGACCAGCAAGCGGCGGTCCCAATCCGTCTCGCGCCCCGTCAACAGCAGGTGCAGCGGCGCAGGCAGATCAAGGGGCAAATCGGCGTCATGCACTTGCCCGTCGCTGAGGGCGATCAGGCCCGCAACGCGCGCACGCGGCTCTTCCGCCAGCGCGTCCGACAGGGCCGTCATCAGACGGGTGCCTGCGTCTTCCTCTCCATCCGGAACGGTAACGCGGCGCACCTCGGTGCCCTCGCGGGTCGACAGGGCGGCCTCGATTGCATCTGCGGCAGAGGTTGTTTGATCGGGGCGATCCCGCAGCCTTTGGCTGGCGCTCTCATCCTCGGCCACAATGACAATATCGGACAGTGGCGCGCGGTCTTCCTGTTGCAGCGATGGTCCGGCCAAGGCCGCAAGCACGATAATTGCTGCCATGCCACGCAAAGCCCAGCCGTTCAGGCCGCGTATCAGGGCCAGCACAACCCCGGCGATTGCCAAGGCAGCGACGACTGCCAGCACGGGCCAGGGCAGCAGCGGATCAAACAGAACTGTTCCGGTCATTGGCCCAACCGATCCAGCAACGCAGGCACATGGACCTGATCGCTTTTGTAATTGCCGGTCAGCACATGCATGACCAGGTTCACGCCAAAGCGATACGCCAGCTCGCGCTGCCGTTCACCGCCAAAGCCACGACCGACGGGCAGCATCGCCTGCCCGCTGGATGTCACGGCCCAGGCCGATGCCCAGTCATTGCCGCCGATGACCACGGGCGTCACACCGTCATTGAGATTGCGAAATGGCATACCCTCGACCTGCTCGGCACCAGGTGGCGCGGCCTCGACCCAGACCTCACCATTCTGGTGGCGACCGGGGAAATCCTGCAGCAGGTAAAAGGTGCGGGTCAGCACATGATCCCGCGGCACGGGCTCAAGCGCGGGGATATCCAGGGGGGCTGCCAGATCCTGTAACTTGCGCCCATTCGGGGTTGACGCGCCAAAGCCCGCCACATCGCCATCTCGGGTGTCGAACAGGATCAGACCACCAGACCGCAAGTAGTCGTTCAGCTTGACATAGGCTTCCTGCGAGGGGCGTGGTTGATCGGGTGTGATCGGCCAATAGAGGATCGGGAAAAAGGCCAGCTCGTCCGTTTCCAGATCAACGGCAAACGGGGTGGCGGGTTCCACGGATGTGCGGAAGAACAACGTGTCCGACAGGCCGCGCAGACCCGCCTGCGCCACCTCGTCCACCTCGCGGTTGCCGGTGACGACATGGGCCAGCACAACCTCGGCCGCAGCAGCGACCTCATCTGCGGGTTCGCTTTGGGCGTGCGCGCCGGGCGCGGTGAAACCAACCAACATCGCGGCCCCGATCAAGGCTGCCGTCGTTGCGCGCACCCGGCCGGTCAGACGCCCCGACAAGGCAAGGGACGCCAACACATCCAGCAGCAAAAGCCCGATGGCTGCAGCTAGCAGCATCCCACCCAGTGGGCGTTCAGGTGCGGCGGTGAGGCCGGACACCGGTACGTCGGCGGGCCATGTGGCCGTCTGCAATGTCGCGTCGGTGGTGAGTACATTGCGAGCCAAGGCCCGATCGCCCGAGACGTAGACACCGGGCAGCAGGTTTGGCCCGGTTGGGTCGCTGACCAAAGCAGGCCCCGGCACCCCGGGCATCGCACCCGCATCGTGTAGTATGCCAAATCCATCCATAACCACCTCCGGCGTCCAGATCGTGCCCTCCAGATCACCCGCTTCGGGCGACGAAGTTGTGGCTGAGACCGCCAGACGTTCAAGCATTTCAACAAACAGGCCCGACAGGGGCAGGGACGACCACTCGGCATTTGCCGTGACGTGGAACAGAACAATCTGCCCCTGGCCTTCGCGCTTGCGCGTCACAAGAGGTGTCCCATCGCTCAGTTCGGCAATCACGCTTTCGGCCAGCGTCGGGTCGGGCTGGGCCATGACCTGTGCGGTGATGGCGACGTCATCTGGGACAGACAGGCCAAAGAAGGGCGAGCTTTCGCGAAACGGTGCCAGTGTCTTGGGGGAGCCCCAGCTCATTGCCCCGCCGACGCTACGGCCCCCGGCGCGCAGGCGGACCGGCATCAGCGGGTCCTGCTCGCTGCGACTGATATCGCTGGCGGCGACGCGCGGACCCGCAAAGCGCAACAGCAAACCGCCTTGATCCACCCAGTCCAAAATCGCCTCGGTTTCGCCACCAGACAGGGTGGCCACATCGGCCAACACGATCACATCCGGGTTCGCAGGTAGCACATCGGTCAACGCGCCCCGCAGCAAGTCCGCATTCGGCGCAAGCGCGCGTTCGAGGTAGTGCAGGGGCGACAACAGCTCCAATCCCTCACGCCCCTCGCGGCCTGCGATCAGGGCAATCTCGCGGCGGCGCAGGCTGTCATCGACCAACGTGACGGCGCCGGCAGAGCGGGCATTGGCAATCTCGAAACGGGTGACGCGGGCGCGTAACTCTGCAGGAAGGGACAAAGACGCCGTTGCGGTGGTGGCCCCAGTGTCAAAGACGGCATTTGCGCGGGCCAGAATGGTCGCGTTCCCCGCGGGGTCGCGGCCCTGTGCCAGAATGCCCACCGTGCGTTCAGGGCCATAGTCGGCCCGCACGGCAGTGACCTCCACCAGACCGTCCGCATATGTGGCAGGGGTCAATGCGGTGATCGCGGTCACGCTTTGGACCACCCGCACGGGTCCTCTGGCCTGCAAGGCCGACAGCAGGTCAGGACGCGCTGTATAGTCGAGCGCATCGCTGAACCAAACGGTTTCAAAACTGCCTTCTGGTAGGACGGCCACGATGTCCGTAGCACCCGCAGGCTGCCACGGCGACGGGGCGAGACCGGGCAGCGTTGCTGACAGCGCATTCGCAGCCCGGAAGACGGGCTGTTCAGGATCGGCAAGGTCCAGCAGCGCCACCTGCCGCCCGTTTGCACCTGCACGGCGCAGCTCGGCATCCAGCGCTTCGACAAGCCGTGGCCAGCGTGCAGCCCCGGCCCAACTACCGTCAATGGCGACCAGCAGGGGGCCATCGCCCGCCGTCCCGTCGTCCTCGGGGTTCAGAACGGGACCAGCAAGGCCGATGATCATCGCGGCCACAGCCAGCATCCGGATCAGCAATAGCCACCAAGGGGTGCGGTCGGATACGGATTCGTCATCTTGCAAGCCCAGCAGCAGCGCCACGCCGGGAAAACGTTGGCGGATCGGGGCGGGCGGGATCGCGCGCAGGATCAGCCATAGTATCGGCAGCGCGATCAGGCCAACCAGCAGCCAGGGGGCGGCAAAGCCGATGGGGCCAAACACCATCATGTCCGCGCCCGCCCGCCATCCAGCGTGCGCCACAGCCACAAAAGGCCGGATTGTGCTGTATGGTCGGTGTGGTGCAGGCCGTATTGCCAGCCTGCGACGGAACACAGATGCTGCAATTCGGCCTTCCGCTCAGCCAGACGGTTCAGATAGCGGTCTTTCAGTTCCGACGCTTTGAGTGTCTCATGTTCCAGCGTCCCGCCCACGCTTTCAAAGATGGTGCGACCGCGGAAGGGAAAGGCTTCCTCGGCGGGATCGAGGACATGCAGCAATACCCCGCGCACACCTCGGTCGGCGGCCTTGGTCAGCGCGGTTTTGACATCGTCGATATTGCCCATGAAATCCGAGATGAACACGGCCCGCGCGTGTGGGATCATGGCGCGATGCTCGGGCGGTTCGTAGTCGTGTTCTGCGTCCTCGGTGAACATCTCTGCCAACCGCAGGATCTGTGCATTGCCCCGGCGGGGCGGCAATCGGGTGCCGGTCAGGCCTACGCGCTCCCCGCCACGGATCAGAAGGATCGCCGTGGCCAAGCCCAGAACACGGGCGCGTTCGGACTTGGTTGGTAAATCGTTGGTCGATGCAAAGCGCATGGCCGCGCCCTGATCCACCCACAGCATGACCGATTGGGCAATCTGCCACTCGCGCTCGCGCACGAACTGCACGTCGCCCATGGCGCTGCGGCGGTGGTCAATCAAACGACCGCTGTCGCCAATCTGTGCCGGGCGATACTGCCAGAAATCATCCCCCATCCCCGCACGACGCCGGCCATGTTCGCCCAGCAGGACGGCACCTGCCAACTGCTCGGCCCGCGCCAGCAGCGCAGGCAGGCGGGCCGCTTGCGTTTCGGCCTTTTCGCGCAGGGCGAGGGGGGTGATCACGCGGCGGCTTCCTTGCGGCTGAGACCGGCAGCAGTCTCTTCGATCAGGTCAGACAGGCTGTCGCCACGGGCGCGGGCGGCAAAATTCAGGGCCATCCGGTGGATCAGAACAGGGCGTGCCATGTCGATGACGTCTTCTGCCGACGGGGCTAGACGACCCTGCAACAGCGCGCGGGCGCGCACAGCCAACATCAGGGCCTGGGCTGCACGGGGGCCGGGGCCCCAGGCGACCGTTTCGCGGACCTGGTCCGAGGCGTCTGCCTCACCCGGCCGGAAGGCGCGCACCAGATCAAGGATCATCTCGACCACACTGTCGCCCACAGGCATCCGGCGCAACAAGGTTTGGGCCGCCAGCAATTCCTCGCCCGTGAAAACGGCGGTTGATTGCGCGTCTTCGGTCCCGGTGGTTGCGATCAGAATGTCCTTCTCGGTTTCACGGTCGGGATAGAGCACATCGATCTGGACAAGGAAGCGGTCCAACTGGGCCTCGGGCAATGGATAGGTGCCCTCCTGCTCAATCGGGTTTTGCGTTGCCAAGACGTGAAACGGTGTCCCCAAGGGGCGGTCTTGACCTGCTACGGTCACGGTCTTTTCCTGCATTGCCTGCAACAGCGCGGATTGGGTGCGGGGCGAGGCGCGGTTGATCTCATCCGCCATCAAAAGCTGGCAGAACACCGGGCCGGGTACAAAGCGGAAGGCACGTGTCCCGTCCTCGGCCGTGTCCAGAACTTCCGATCCCAGAATGTCGGCTGGCATCAGGTCCGGCGTGAACTGGATGCGGTTGCCGTCCAGTCCCATGACTGTGCTGAGGGTCTCGACCAGACGCGTCTTGCCCAGACCGGGCAGACCGATCAGCAGGCCGTGGCCGCCGCAGAGCAGCGCGGTCAAGGTCAGGTCCACGACCCGCTCCTGCCCGATGAAGCGCTTGGTGATCGAGGCCTTGGCCTCTGCCAGCTTGGCACCAAGCGTCTCGATTTCGGCAACAAGGTCCTCTGCTTCGGTCATGACATCTCTTCCATTCGGGATATATATTTCTGTACCAACCTATTCCCTCAATTGAGAATGGCAAAACATATGAGCGGACAAAAAACCGTGACACCGGATGCAGATGGCCTTGTGGCGTCGATCACTGCTGCAAAAACACGCGGATTGCCGCCGGTACATCTGTGGAATCCTCCGTTCTGCGGCGACCTTGATATGCGGATCGCGCGGGATGGGACGTGGTTTTATCAAGGCACCCCGATTGGGCGGCCCGGGCTAGTCAAGCTGTTCTCGTCCATCCTGAAGCGCGAGGACGGTAAATATTTCTTGGTTACGCCGGTCGAAAAGGTGGGAATCACCGTCGATGACGCCCCGTTTGTCGCCATCGATTTCGAGGCTGAAGGAACTGGCGAAGCACAAGTGCTGAGCTTTGTGACCCATGTGGATGATGTGGCTGTAGCTGGTTCGGATCATCCGATCCGCGTTGAACGCGACCCGGAGACTGGCGAGCCTTCGCCTTACATCCTGATCCGCGCGGACCTTGAGGCGTTGATCGACCGCAAGAGTTTTTATCGTCTTGTTGATCTTGGCAGCCACCACGATGGGTGGTTCGGGGTCTGGTCGCAGGGCCAGTTCTTCGGGATCATACCATCGAACGAGTTGCCCTGACGGGCGGGGCGCAGGACACCTGCGCCTTACGGTTTTCCAGCACGCAGACCAACCACCTGTAAGGCGGAGGTGACCTCCGCCTCACCGCATGCACAATCAGTGTGCAGAAGGGCTGACTGGCCGACCGCACCAATTCGCGCCATCATTTGCATGTAAGGCGGACGTGTCGTCCGCCGCATCCTTTGACAGTAGGAGCAAGACGATGAGCCAGGGCACAGCAGTTATCATCGGCGCGGGCAGCGGTTTGTCCGCATCGGTTGCGCGCAAACTTCACGCGCGAGGTCACGATCTGGTTCTCGGTGCGCGCAACACGGACAAGCTGGCTGCGCTTGCATCGGAAACCAATGCCCGCACCGTGGCCATTGACGGCAGTGACCCTGAACAGGTGAACGCCCTTTTTGACTCGGTAAAGAGACCGCTGCGTGTTGCCGTATACAATCCATCCGCCCGTCAGCGCGGACCCATCGCGGAGCTTAACCCCGAGGAGGTGCGTCGCGCTGTCGAGATCACCGCCTTTGGGTCTTTCCTGATGGGGCAAGCCGCTGCGCGCATCATGCAGGATCAGGATGAGCAGGACGGCAAACGCGGCACCATTCTGTTCACGGGCGCTTCGGCCGGTGTTAAAGGCTTTGCCCAGTCCGCACCTTTCGCCATGGGTAAGTTCGCACAACGGGGCCTTGCCCAATCCATGGCGCGCGAGTTGCACCCCAAGGGGATTCACGTGGCTTGGGTCAACATCGATGGTGGAATCTCCAATACAGCGCGCTCCGAACGCACGGATGACGGGACAGACAAGATGCTGGACCCGGACGCGATCGCCACGGCCTATATGCAGTTGATCGACCAGCACCGGTCGACATGGTCAAACGAGTTGAGCCTGCGCCCTTGGGTCGAGCGCTTTTGATCGCGCTGGCAAGGCCCGTGGTTGCGCACTAGGTTCCGCGATATGCCACGGTTTGCTGCCAACCTGACATATCTGTGGGCGGAGTTGCCCTACCTTGATCGGTTCGATGCAGCGGCCGAGGCCGGGTTTACCGCCGTTGAGGTGCAGCAACCCTATGATGTGCCTGCACCGGACACCTTGGCAGCGTTGCATCGCAACGGGTTGCAGATGGTTTTACTGAATGCGCCCGGGCCAAATTACACGGGTGGTGCGCGTGGATTTGCGGCTGTCCCTGGGGGCGAGAGACGGTTCGACTATGACATGCGTCGGGCCGTGCGGTATGCCCAGACGCTTGGGGCGTCCATCATTCATGTGATCACCGGCGATGGCGCGGGTGATGCGGCAAAAACAACGCTGATCGGCAATCTGAAGCGGGCTGCAGCCACCTTGCCCGATGGCTTGACGATTACGCTCGAGCCGCTGTGTGGCGAAAGTCATCCCGGCTATTTTCTGAACAGCTTTGCACTTGCTGCCGAAGTGATCGACGCTGTGGGCGCGTCAAACATCGGTCTGCAGTTTGACAGCTATCATGCCCAGCAGATTGCCGGCGACGCGCTGGGTGCTTTCGAGGCGATGCAGCCCCTTATTCAGCACATCCAGATTGGGGATGCGCCCGGGCGGGTTGCGCCGGGACAGGGGTGTATTGATTTCCTTGCCCTGTTCGATGCGATCGACGCAAGCGGCTACGACGGCTGGGTCAGCGCCGAGTACCGCACGGATGGACGTACAGACAAAACACTGGGATGGATGCGCTGACCCTGTGCGCCGGTGTGGAATTGCGCTTCGACGATTTGAACAACACTTTGCCGCCGAGTGATGAAGAAGGAGCCCTGCCATGATCCCAGCCCGCTATGCGCATATTGCTTTTGGCTTTGTCCTGAGCGGCATGATGTCATTCCTGGTGTCCGGAATCTCGACGTTCTTGGCGGTTGGCATGGTTGCAGGCTTCGTCGGTCAATGGATTGGCGCGTGGTTGCCCAGTTGGGCCGTTGCCTTTCCCATTGTGCTCGTGGTGGCGCCCGTCGCGCGGCGGCTTGTGGCGTCAGTGACGCGACCGGACTAGAGTTTGTCCCCGCGGGGACAAGCTGTTCGGTCCGTTTGTACAAATTCAACGCCTTTGCGATTTTCACGCGATTTCAGATGCTTGGACCTGCGCGCGGTCTGGTACCGCATGTTAACCGCAAAAAACGCACCATGGTGCGCGACGGGGCGCGGTTTTCGATCTGCAGGCCAAGCAAGGCCTTATCGCCAAAGATGCGCGTCGTCCAAACGATGAACGCCCGGGACGGATTTGGCGGTTAGTATTGAATTCAACGCGCCCCATCCATGCGTGTTTTCAGGCAACACGCGCCCAGGCCAATGGGGGCGGTAGACGCTCCATTGCGAAATCCACCCTGAGCACGCGCCGTGGTGCCAGGAGTTGTGCGGGGCGGGACCTGTGCAGAATGTTCATGTTCAAAACCAACACGTCGCCCGGTGCAGCATGTTCACATTCCACATGCGCCGTGGGTTGCTTTGACTCGGTCAGGTGACTGCCGGGGCAGAACTCCATGCCCCCTGAAGCGGGTGTCGCGCTGCTTAGGAAGATACGGGAGAACAAGACCTTGGACAGGATTTGCGCTGGTGGTTTGCAATGCCAGACGCCCGATTTTCTTGACCAGTTCTCGAAACCGGGCAGGTCTGCGCGATCCTGCACCGCAATGATTTGATCCCTATGCCAGCCGACACCCCAATTCGCATCTGGCGTTTTGGAAAAGGCGACGGCGCGCGTTGCCTCGACCGGCCCGAACAATGGGGCCAGTGCCGACGGGAGAGTGCCATGCGGACCAAGGATGGCGCGAAGGTCTGTTGGTGTTCGTGTAATCCGTCCGCCGGGCCTCTCATCCTCACACATCACATCGTTCAGGAGGTCGAGATCAGCGCCGGAAAGAACGCCGCGGAGCCAAAGAAATCCGGTTGTTTCAAAGCTATGCCCGAGGGCTTCGGCTTTTGGGTCAGCCATTGTCGGCGTCCCACTGCTTTAGAAACCGTTTTGGTGCCATGTCGCGCCACGTGCTGTGCAGGCGTGCTATGGCCCAATCCGGATCGATCTGACCAGCTGCGACGAGGATGAAGCCGTGCTTGGCGTAATGGGGGTGCAGGACGAATGTGTCGGGGTTGGCTTGCATCAGCATCTCGCGTTCGTCGATGCTGCCCTTGAAGATGGCGGTGTCCACGTAGGGCGACCACCATGTCCACAATTTGCCATGGGCCTTGAGGGCTTCGTTGCCCCAGCTTGTTGCGACTTCGACCTTGGGCAAATCCAATGACAGGCCAAGAGTTTTGAGGTCTTCCCAAGTGTAGATCATGGTTTAACCCGTACTGTGTAAGGCATCCCGCAAATCGTGCATGTCGTCTTCCCGGTTTCGCAGTAGCTTGGACGCTTTTTTGACCAGTCGTGCTGACCGAGACGGTAATCCATTGTCACGGGTGTTACTGTCAGGCTCTGTCAGCAAAAGAAATACGGCATAGGCAAAGGCACGCGTTTCTTGCCTGAGGTAACCTTGCCACCCGGCTTCTTCCGCGCCTTGCATTTGCAGCGCGCCGAAGCCTGTCGTGATGCAGTGCAGATCGGTCGAAAGCTCCTCGGCCTCGAGCCCTCCAGGCATGTCGAGCGCGGTCATGTGCAACCGGTGGTGTATCACCTCGTGCACAAGCGTGGACAGGAAGGCGCGCCTTTGGGTGATGGTTTCAGGGTCATAGGTAATAAGAGCCTGCGTGCCGTCGCTTTGCCAGGTGCCGCCAACAGAGGAAATTTGCCCATATTGGTGTCGATATTCCGCAGGCAGTCCATTCAACGGTGCCGCGACGATATCCTGGTTTTCGATGCCAAGGTGGTTCTGGATGGCGTGGATCAGCGCCTGCGCGACCTCTTGGTGAGGGCCATTCGGCGCCGGGAAGTTGGACTTGGTCACATGGATGGCGCGCGTGTCGGGTGTGAGTAGGTGGTTGTCGATGGCCCAGAAAAATGAGTCGATGACCCAGTTTTGGGTGTCTTCATCTATGCGCAGGCCGAACATGGTACTTCCGAAGTAATGGGTGCCTCGCCCATCGTGAACTTACGGGGCAGGCGGGATGGCTTGCAAATCAGGTGCCACGAAGGCGGCGCGCGCTGCGTCGGAGAACAGGGTATCCTTGTGGTAGTGCGTCAGCATGATCTGCGTGTCGAGCAGGCGGTCATCCTGTTTCAGGAAGTTGTGGAAAGAGGTGGCTGGCGTTGCCTTGTCCATGAAATAGGCGACCGCCATCAGCCACGAGCGGGTGAGTGTCTCGTGGTATTTGTCTGCAGGGACGCCGTTGCGCTTCAGGAACGCGTGGAGCGCTGCGCGCATCTGGGGCATGGCGGCATCAACCGGCCCTTCGCAAAGGTAGACATAGGCCAGTCGCAGGTGAGCGCGGTGGTTAAAGTCATCCGGCGCGACGCGCCCCGCTTCGAAGTGGTCGCGAAAGGTCAGGTCGTCCGGTGCAGGCATCATGGTCATGTCAGGCTCCTTCCCATCAATGTGCTTCGGCCCAGTTTTGCCCCTGTCCGGCATCCACGGTCAACTTCACGTCGAGATGCACGACGGGGTCGTTTGCGTTTTCCATCACGCCTTTGGCCACGCCAATCAGGTCATCGACGGCGCTGTCCTCCACTTCGAACAGCAGTTCGTCGTGGACTTGTAGCAGCATGGCGGCGGGTAGGTCCTTGATCGCGTCTGGCATGCGGATCATGGCGCGGCGGATGACGTCGGCGGCGGTCCCTTGGATCGGGGCGTTGATTGCGGCGCGGGCGGCGAAGCCTGCGCGGGGGCCTTTGGAGGCGATCTCGGGCGTATGGATCTTGCGCCCGAACAGCGTCTGGACGTAGCCGTGTTCCTTGGCGAACGCCTTGGTGTTGTCCATGTAGGTGCGGATGCCGGGGAAGCGTTCGAAATAGCGGTCGATGAACCCCTGTGCTTCGGACCGCGGGATGCGCAGATTGCGGGCAAGCCCGAAGCCCGAGATGCCGTAGATTACGCCGAAGTTGATGGCCTTGGCGCGGCGCCGCACTTCCGGCGTCATCTCGTCCAACGGCACATCAAACATTTCTGACGCTGTCATGGCGTGAATATCCAGCCCATCGGCAAAAGCCTGCTTCAGGCTGGGAATGTCCGCGATATGCGCGAGGATGCGCAGTTCGATCTGGCTGTAATCCAGCGCGACGAGGGTTTTGCCGGGTTCGGACACGAACGCCTCGCGGATACGACGCCCTTCTTCGGTCCTGATGGGGATGTTTTGCAGGTTGGGGTCAGTGGAGGCCAGCCGCCCGGTAGAGGCACCGGCGATGGAATAGGACGTGTGCACCCGGCCCGTGTCCGTGTTGATGTGGTCCTGCAGCGCGTCGGTGTAGGTGGATTTCAGTTTCGACAGCTGCCGCCAGTCCAGGACGCGAGCGGGCAGTTCGTGTTCGGTCGCAAGATCTTCGAGCACGTCGGCGCCCGTTGCATAGGCCCCGGTCTTGCCCTTCTTGCCGCCCTCTATCCCCATTTCGTCAAACAGGATTTCGCCAAGCTGTTTGGGTGAGCCCACGTTGAACTTGCGCCCGGCGAGTTCATAGATTTCATCCTCAAGCCCCGCCATTTTCTGGGCGAAGGCGTTGGACATGCGCGAAAGCGTGTCGCGGTCGACCTTGATGCCCGACCGCTCCATGCCCGCGAGCGTGTGCACCATGGGGCGTTCAAGGGTTTCGTAGACATTGGTGACTTGTGACCGATGCAGTTGCGGTTTGAGCAGTTGCCAGAGCCGCAGGGTGATGTCGGCGTCTTCTGCTGCGTATTTCACGGCGTCTTCGAGCGGGACCTGATCAAAGGTCTTGGCCGATTTGCCGGAGCCGAGAAGCGGTTTGATCGGGATTGGCGTGTGGCCGAGATAGCGTTCGGACAGCGTATCCATACCATGCCCATGCAGCCCGCCATGCATGGCATAGGACAGCAGCATCGTGTCGTCGATGGGGGCCACGTGAATGTTCAGACGCGCAAAGATCTTGGCATCGTACTTCATGTTCTGGCCGATCTTGAGGATGCTGTCGTCCTCAAGCACTGGTTTCAGCATCTCGAGCGCCTGTTCGAAGGGCATCTGGCCTTCCGCCAGATCGTCGGATCCAAAGAGGTCGTCGCCCCCCTGCTTGTGTGTCAGCGGAACGTAGCAGGCGTGCCCCGGGTTCACGGCGAGTGAGATGCCTACGAGATCCGCGATCATCTCGTTGAGGCCGGTGGTTTCAGTGTCAACGGCGACCCAGCCGCGTTCATAGATCAAGTCGATCCAGGTCTGCAGCTGGTCGGCGTTCTGCACGTGCTCGTAGGTGGCATCGTCAAAGCTGGGCGCTTCGGGCGCATCCTGCGCCGCAGGTGTTGGTTCCTTGATCTCGGGCGCTTCGACACCAAGCTGATCGGCGATGCGCTTGGTGAGAGTGCGGAACTCCATTTCCGCAAGGAACGGCATAAGCTGATCCGGTTTCGGGTCTTGTACCTCAAGGTCGTCGAGCGTGAAGTCGAGAGGGGTCTTTTCGTCCAGCCGGACGAGATCGCGGCTGAGGCGGATCTGGTCGGCGTGGTCGATCAGCGTCTGGCGGCGTTTGGGCTGTTTGATTTCTTCGGCCCGTTCCAGCAACGCGTCCAGATCGCCATATTCGTTGATGAGCAGTGCGGCGGTTTTAACGCCAATGCCCGGTGCGCCGGGCACGTTGTCCACGCTGTCACCCGCCAACGCTTGCACATCCACCACGCGTTCAGGATAGACGCCGAATTTCTCGAATACGCCGTCACGGTCGATGCGGTTGTTTTTCATGGCGTCCAGCATTTCGACACCACCGCCCACAAGCTGCATCAGGTCTTTGTCGGAGCTGATGATGGTGACACGGCCCCCGGCCTCGCGCGCCTGCACGGACAGCGTGGCGATGATGTCGTCGGCCTCGTAGCCTTCCTTCTCCTTGCAAGCGATGTTGAAGGCTTCGGTGGCTTGTCGGGTCAGTGGGATTTGGGGGCGCAGATCCTCGGGCATGGCTTCGCGGTTGGCCTTGTACTGGTCGTACATGTCGTTGCGAAAGGTGTGGCTGCCTTTGTCAAAGATGACGGCGACGTGGGTGGGCGCGTCGGGTCCGTGGTTTCCTTCGACATACTTGTAGAGCATGTTGCAAAATCCGCTGACAGCGCCGATGGGCAATCCGTCGGACTTGCGCGTGAGGGGCGGGAGCGCGTGGTAGGCGCGGAAGATGAAAGCCGAGCCATCGATCAGATGCAGGTGACACCCTTTGCCAAATGCCATGTTCATCGCCCCCTTGGTTTCTTGCTGTTCAGGTGATGTGCCACGATTCCGGAATAGGGGAAAGCACAAGCGTTTTGTTAACCCGGATTTGCCACAAGTCCGAGTATGACAGCGATGAACCGTTTGGCCGATATCACGGATGTTCTGGGGCAGCAGTCGGGGGCGACTGGTATTGCGGCCCGTGTCGAACTATTGCGTGCCGTGGATATGATCCGGTCCCATTGTGCGCGTGCGACACTGTACTGCGCTGCGGGGTTATTGTTCGATGATCCGCGCGATCGTGAGGCCTGTATTGCGGGCATAGGCCGTGCCATGCCGGGGGCGCATGCTGGCGTGCGCCTTTTGTCTGATGTTGAGGTCGAGCCGGGCATTGATCCCGTTGCGCTTGCATGGCTGCGCGACACTGTTGCCGACATGCCTGACAGTATTGAACAGATGGATCGATTTGTGACTGCCGTTTCCGATTTGGCCAAGGCCTTTGCCGCGAAAACCTGCACAGCGGATCACTTGCGCGATGTGACCCGCTTCGCTGCCGGCGCGTTCAACGAGCACTTTGCGAAACTGGTCAATCGGTTAAGCGAACACTTGCACAGCGACCGGATCGTGCGGCGCGCAACGGCTAACCAGACAGGCGCAGATGCCCGCGCTGCTCTGCGCGAGATAAGTGAGATTTCCCGGAACGTCGGCCTTATTGCCATCAATGCGTCTATCGAAGCGGCGCATGTTGGTGAACAAGGGCGCGGCTTTGCTGTTATCGCGACGGAAATCCGCGAACTTTCAGAAAAGATTGAGCAGGCTAACGCGCGTGTGCAAGCCCAGGTCGATGCGCTGATCCATCAGGTCATCGACGACTGACCGCTTAACTGTCTGCCTTGTCCGCGTAGACGTATTTGCAGTCGCAATAGGGGCACTCGACCCATCCCGTGTCTTCGGGAATCTGCAGCCAGACCCGGGGATGCCCCAATGGCCCTTCGCCCCCGTCACAGGCCACGCGGCGGGTGTGGACCGTCTTGGTTTCGGGCGCGTCGATGGGCATGTTGGCTATCCTTGGCTGGGGCGCGTGCGCCCGCGTTTATGGGCCAAGGCGGCAGACCGTACAAGGGGTTACGCATCGCGATCAATGCGAGCCTGGTAACAATTGTTGCGGGCAGATCGCACGTGGATGTAGGTAACGTTCGGGTCTGCAAAGATCGCGGCAACGCGGGCTTGGATTTCGGGCGTTGGTGTGATCGCTCCGGTCCCATAGACGATGCGGTCGTCCGCTGAATATCCTTTGATCAGGTAGTCTGGCGAAGTGGTGAGGATGTCCGGCAGATTTGTACCGCCCCCACGAGCGCATTCATCTGCACAGAGGAAGATGGGTCCAACCTCTGCGTAGGGGTGAGCGCCATCAAAGGGCTTGTGGGCGAGGACCAGCATCTCTGATCCCACGGGGATGTTGCGCAGGCAGTGGCGACAGGGATTGCCAGCACCGTCCGAGATTTTGCGTTCAGGCGGATTGCCAAAGGCATCTGGTCCGCCAGCGCGGTAGCTTTGGACGAGGTCGGTGGGCAGGGCTGTGAATCTGGGCATGTGATGTCTCCTTGCGTCGATCCTGCACTGGGTGATTGGCATGAAGCGACCCGAATGCTGTGCATTAGAGGGGCTTCTCTGTTCTCAAAAATCCTGGGGCGTTCGCAGGAAGGGGAAGGGTGCCAAATCCAACCGTTCAAATGAGAACAAAAAGTGAATATACTGTCCCCCTGCTGTCACCGAATCTGCAAATCTGATGTTCTGCGAACTGTCGATCACATCGAATTTCACCTTCCTCACCGGGGCATCCCACCCCGAGGAGTACGTGAACCGTGCCGCCCTGTTGGGGATGGAGGCGATTGCCATTGCAGATGACAATTCGGTTGCGGGGATTGTGCGGGCGCATACGCATGCCAAAGCCATTGCGCGCAGTGTGAAAGAGCGGCGGGATTTTGACGCCCTCCACGGTCTGATCGGCCCACCAAAGCTGGATCATGTCCCTGCACCGCCCAGCGTACCGATCACGGTGGTGCCGCGCCTGATCCCGGCAGCCCGGTTGCTGTTCAGTGATGCCCCCCCGATCACTGTCTTGCCCGTTGACCGGCAAGGCTGGCGCAGTCTTTGCCGCATCATTTCGAAGGGGCGGCTTGATGCCGACAAAGGGGAGTGCAATCTCAAACTGCAAGACCTCGAAGACTTTGCCGAAGGTCTGCATCTGCTTCTGTGGCCAGAGGCGCAGACGGTGCAGGGCGGCGCGGTTGATTGGATGCAAACAGCGCGACGGTTGACGCGCCGCTTTGCTGGGAAAATGCATGTCCTGATGACCCCGCGCTATGATGGGCGCGACACGGTCCGCTTTGATCGGCTGGCGGATCAGGCGCGGATGTTGGGATTGCCCACCCTCGCCTCGGCTGCCCCCCGCATGCATCACGGCGCGCGGCGCAAGTTGGCGGATGTGGTCAGTGCCATCCGTCTCAAGTGCCGCGTCGATGCGCTGGGCCGTGCGGCTCTCAGCAACGGGGAAGGTCGGCTGCGGAGCGAGGCCGAGATGCTACGATTGTTCGTGGGCCACGAAGAGGCGGTGCATCGGGCAGGGCAATTGGCGAATAGCCTGACCTTTTCGCTCGATCAGCTGCGTTATGAGTATCCCTCGGAAATCACAAGGAACGAAACACCCAGCCAACGGCTGAACCGGCTGGCCTATGAGGGGTTGAAATGGCGCTATCCCGGAGGGGCGCCAGACAAGGCCAAGACCCTTCTACGCCATGAACTCGCCCTGATCGCCAAACTGAAATACGAACCCTATTTCCTGACCGTCCGCGATATCGTCCATTTTGCCCGCAGCCGGGGCATCCTGTGTCAGGGCCGTGGCTCGGCCGCCAATTCGGTGGTGTGTTACTGTATGGGCATCACCTCGGTTTCACCCGAGATGGGCACGATGGTGTTTGAGCGCTTCGTGTCTGAAGCCCGCGATGAGCCGCCGGATATCGACGTGGATTTCGAACATGAGCGGCGCGAAGAGGTGATCCAGCACATCTACGAGCGCTATGGTCGCCACCGCGCGGGCCTGTGCGCCACAGTTGTGCATTACCGGGGCAAGCGCGCCATCCGCGAGGTGGGCCGCGCCATGGGCCTGACCGAGGATACGATCAGTGCCCTCAGCTCGCAGCTTTGGGGGTTCTTTTCCACCAAGGGGTTGGAGGCGGAGCGGATGGCCGAGATCGGCCTCGACTTCCGCGACCGCCGCCTGCGGCAGACCATCGAACTGGTCTATGAAATCAACGGCTTTCCCCGGCATCTGTCCCAGCATGTCGGTGGGTTCATCGTGACCGAGGGGCGGCTTGATGAGTTGGTGCCGATCGAAAACGCCACGATGGAAGGCCGCACCGTTATCTGCTGGGACAAGGATGACATCGACAGCCTTGGTATCCTGAAAGTGGATGTGCTGAGCCTTGGGATGCTGACCTGCATCCGCAAGGCTTTTGATCTGCTGAAGATGCATCATCAGCAAAGCTACACTCTTGCGACCCTGCCCAAAGAGGACCCGCGCGTATACGATATGCTGTGCAAAGCCGACAGCATCGGGGTCTTCCAGGTCGAAAGCCGTGCGCAGATGAACTTCCTGCCCCGGATGCGGCCACGCAATTTCTATGATCTGGTGATCGAGGTGGCGATCATCCGGCCCGGCCCCATTCAGGGCGACATGGTGCATCCTTACATCCGGCGCAGGAACGGTGAGGAGGAGGTGTCCTTTCCATCGGATGAACTCGGCCAGGTGCTGGGCAAGACCCTGGGTGTGCCACTGTTCCAAGAGCAGGCGATGCAGATCGCCATTGTGGGTGCAGGCTTTACCCCCGATCAGGCGGACCGGCTGCGGCGGTCGTTGGCCACCTTCAAGAAACATGGCAGCGTCAGTGAATTCCGGGCTCTGTTCCTGCATGGCATGCGCAAGAACGGGTATGATGATGACTTTGCCGAGCGGTGTTTCAGTCAGATCGAAGGGTTCGGCAGCTACGGCTTTCCCGAAAGCCATGCAGCCAGTTTCGCGCTGCTGGTCTATGCCTCAAGCTGGATCAAATGCCACCATCCCGGCATCTTTGCCTGCGCGCTGCTGAACGCGCAGCCCATGGGCTTCTATGCCCCTGCCCAGATCGTGCGGGATGCGCGCGAGCACGGGGTCGAGGTGCGCCCCATCTGTGTGAACGCCAGTTTCTGGGACAATACGATGGAGCCTGATGGCAGGGGGGGATTGGCCCTGCGATTGGGGTTTCGGCAACTCAAGGGGATGAGCGATGAGGATGCCAGCTGGCTGACTGCGGCGCGCGGGAATGGTTACCGCTCTGTGCGGGATGTGTGGCGGCGTGCGGGGTTGGGGCCTGCCGTGATCGTGCGGTTGGCCGAGGCGGATGCGTTTGCCACTGCAGGCATCAACCGCCGTGAGGCGCTTTGGGAGGCCAAGGCCATTGTCCCGGGATCGGCCTTGCCCCTATTCGCCACGGATCTGGATGGTGAGGTTGTTGATGAGCCTACGGCCCTATTGCCCGAGATGAGCCTGGGCGAAGAGGTGGTGGAAGACTACGTGTCGACCCGCTTGACGCTCAGGGCGCATCCCGTGGGCCTGTTGCGCCATATCCTCACGCCCGGCGCGGCCCCCGTTGAGGTATTGCCGACGACGCAGGCCGCCCCCGATCTGTCGAAGATCAGTTTTACCCGCGGCAATCCGGATTGAAGGAGCCCACAATGCCAGCACTCACTGATTACAAGGCCGCATCCGGCACGTTTGTTCCCGTGTGGACCCTTGAAATTCAGACCCTGCTCGAAGACACGGATCGCATTCTGGATGCGGTGATGGCTGTGTATCCACTGACTTACGGGCGCTACCAACGCAATGCCAGCATCTCGGCCGTCGGAGCCGAGACGGCGCAGCCTGAACCCGGATCGACAACAACAACACACGTGGAGGAGTTCGAGGCCGGAGGAACGGAGACCTACCCCATGGTCGAGTTGAAAATCTCCATCGAGCGCGATCTGGCGGTTCTGGAAAAAGTGATGGATGCCGTTCTGGAGGTCCATCACTACGAAGAACCCGTCATCTTTCTGCGCGAGGATTGGGCGAGCCGTGCCGCCTATGATCCGAACAGCGACAATCCCCATCGCTGGTGGAACAACGGGCGCGGCTTGCCGGATCGCATGACGTAATCAAGCGGGCGGGTCAAAGCGTGTTTGCAACGTAAATGCCTGTTCGGTCGGCCCCTTCCGCCGCAAGAGGTGCAGACGTTCCCAACCTTCATCAAGGCTGACCCGCGTGCCCTTTGGCGCCCACCACATCACCATTGTCGGTCCCTCCGACCTGTCCACCCAATCGCGCAGGGTTTTCATTCCTTCACGGTGCAGCGTATCGCGATAGGCAAAGCGGTGCATGGCCTGCACGTCACGCCATCCGGCCATGGTCAGGATGTGAAAGTTATCCTCGGTTCGGTCCGTTTGCAGGGCAAGGATGTCGCCCATGTCGCCATAGGTCCCATCCGGCGAGCGTGCGCCGTGATTGTGCCAAAACATCCCGTCATCGGCCTTGGCCCGGGCAAAGACCAAGGGCAACTGACCAAAGAAGTATTGCGCATACAGGTGACTGGCGCTGAACGGGCCAACCGGGTGCACGACGTTCAAGTGCACCAGCATGTGTTCGCTCATCCCTTTACCCCCCCGTGGGTGGGGAGCCTAGTGCGTCGCATGAGCCGCGCAAGCCTTCTTTCCAACAGCATGGCTGCGCGGTAGAACGCAGACGATACATCGGAAGGATCCCGCAATGGCACCACCCAAACCTGTTGTTTTGTGCATTCTGGATGGCTGGGGTCTGCGCGAGGATGAAACGGGGAACGCACCGAAGCTTGCCCGGACACCGACCTTTGATCGTATCATGGACACCTGTTCCCACGCGACCCTGATCACCCATGGTCCGGACGTGGGTTTGCCACGCGGGCAGATGGGTAACTCGGAAGTGGGTCACACCAATATCGGTGCCGGTCGTGTCGTGGCGATGGATTTGGGCCAGATTGACCTCGCGATCGAGGACGGCAGCTTTTTCCGCAATCCCCGCCTGACCGACTGGATTGCACGGATCAAGGAAGCGGACGGACGTGCGCATCTGATGGGTGTTTTGTCTGATGGTGGTGTGCATGGCCATATCAATCACATGGTTGCCGCTGCCAAGGCCTGCACCGATGCAGGGCTGCCGGTGTTGATACATGCCATCACGGATGGACGTGATGTGGCCCCGAAATCTGCGCTGACCTGTCTTGAGCAATTGCATGATGCCCTGCCCGCTGGCGCGCGGATCGTGACGTTGACGGGCCGCTACTTTGCGATGGATCGTGACAACCGGTGGGACCGGGTTGAAACGGCCTTTGCCGCTATGGTGCGGGCCGATGCGCATATCGTTGAAAACGCACAGGCGGCGATTGAAGCGGCGTATGACGACGACAAGACCGATGAATTCATTCCTGCCACGGTCATGGACGGCTACAAGGGTGCCAAGGATGGCGATGGGCTGTTCTGTCTGAATTTCCGGGCTGACCGCGCGCGAGAGATCATGGCGGCGCTCGGCGATCCCGGCTTTGATGCCTTTGCGCCGGAGGGCCGTCCGGAGTGGTCCGGGCTGATCGGCATGGCGGATTATTCGGAAGAGCACAAAGCGTATATGACGACCGTCTATCCCAAGCCCGAGATCGTTAACACTTTGGGGGCTTGGGTTGCCAAGTCAGGGCTGCGCCAGTTCCGGCTGGCCGAGACCGAGAAGTACCCGCATGTCACCTTCTTCCTGAATGGCGGCGAAGAGCAACCGGAGACGGGAGAGGATCGCGCGATGCCGAAATCCCCTGCCGTTGCCACCTACGATTTGCAGCCTGAAATGTCGTCCGTTGAAGTCACGGACAAGTTCATTGCGGCCATTGAAGAGGGCTATGACCTTATCGTCGTGAACTATGCCAACCCGGACATGGTGGGACACACGGGCGATCTGGATGCCGCAATTGCGGCTTGCGAAGCCGTGGATACCGGTTTGGGTCGCGTACTGCCCGTCCTTGAAAAGGCTGGTGGTGCGATGATCCTGACAGCCGATCATGGGAATTGTGAGACGATGATTGATCCCGAGACCGGCACCCCGCACACAGCCCATACCACCAATCTGGTCCCGGTGGCATTGATCGGTGCCGAAGGGACGGTCGGGGATGGCAAGCTGGCAGATCTGGCACCGACGATCCTGCAACTCATGGGGCTGGAGCAACCGGAAGAAATGACGGGCGTTAGTCTGATTACATGAGACGTCTGGCCACAGCTCTTTTGATGTGTTTCGCGCTTCCCCTGTCCGCGCAGGACGACGCCGGTGCGCTTGCACGTGATGCCGGTGCGCAGCTTGAAGCAGCCTCGGTCCGCTTGTCAGAGGCTGACAGCGCGCGCGACCGAGTGCGAGCCTTGACGGATACAGTGCACGCCTACGAAGCAGGGCTTGCTGCGATGCGGGCAGGGTTGCGCCGGGCATCCATACGAGAGGCGCAGCTGCGCGGTCAGCTTCAGGCCCGCGATGCCGAGATCGCCCAGCTTGTTGCAGTGTTGCAAACCCTGAGCCCGGGCCAGTCACCGACCGCCTTTCTGCATCCCGACGGTCCAAACGGAACTGCGCGCGCAGGGATGTTGTTGGCAGAACTCACCCCCGCTTTAAACCAGCGTGCAAGCCAGTTGCGGCAGGACTTGAACGATGTCGAGAGCCTGCGTGTGTTGCAGGAGCAGGCGGCAAAGCAACTGCAAACCGGGTTGTCCGAGGTACAGACCGCGCGATCCGCCCTGAACCAGGCGATGGCAGAACGGACGGATCTGCCCCAAAGGTTTACCGAAGATCCGGTGCGGACCGCGATCCTGATCGCGTCCGCGGAAACTCTGGATGCGTTTTCGAGTGGATTGGCCAGCATCGCTGAAGGGGACGCAGGTTGGACACCTCCGCAGATTGATGACCTGATCGGTGAATTTCCAATGCCCGCGCGTGGTGTTATCCTGCGACGTTCTGGAGAGCCCGATGCTGCTGGCATCACCCGCCCCGGTATCTTGTTGGCGACCCGCCCCGGCACGTTGGTGACGTCGCCAACTGCGGCCACATTGCGCTATGTCGGGCCGCTTTTGGACTTCGGCACAGTCACGATTCTTGAACCCCGCCCCGAAACCCTGATTATCCTTGCGGGGATGGCGATCAGCTACGGCGAGACGGGACAGATCATCGCAGCAAGCACACCTTTGGGCCTGATGGGCGGGCTTCCGGCACAAAATGGCCAATCAACAGGTGGTGAAGGGGGTGGTACTGACCGCTCGGAAACGCTCTATATAGAAGTAAGAGATAATAATGTGCCAATGGACCCACTCACGTGGTTCAGCACCGAACAGGATGGATAAGCTGGAATGAAGAAATTCGTGATGGCCGCCTTGGGCGGAACGATGGCAGGTGCAATCGCCACGACGCAGGTCGCCGGACCACTTCTGGCGCAGGAAAGTGCGTCGAACGCGACTGTGTATGAGCAGTTGGATTTGTTTGGTGACATCTTCGAACGCATCCGCAACCAGTACGTCGAAGATGTTGAACCCGGGGAGCTGATCGAAGCGGCCATTGATGGCATGCTGACATCGCTCGATCCGCACTCAAGCTACCTGTCGCCCGATGACGCGGCGCAGATGCAAGTGCAGACGCGGGGTGAGTTTGGTGGCCTGGGCATCGAAGTGACCCAGGAAGAGGGTTTCATCAAGGTCGTGTCGCCCATCGACAGCACGCCTGCCGCCGAAGCCGGGATCGAAGCAGGTGACTTCATCACCCACGTCGATGGCGAGTCGATGCTGGGACTGACACTAGACGCCGCCGTGGATCGTATGCGCGGCCCGGTCGGGTCCGAGATTATCATCACGGTTGTCCGCGAAGGCGAGAACGAGCCCTTTGATGTGTCGATCATTCGGGACACGATCGAGTTGCAGGCGGTGCGCAGCCGGACCCAAGGCGATACGGTCGTGTTGCGCGTGACCACGTTCAACGACAAGACCACGCCGAACCTTATGTCCAAGCTGGAAGAAGAGGTTGAAGCCCTTGGCGGGATGAACAACGTCAACGGGTTTGTCCTTGATCTACGGAACAATCCCGGCGGGCTGTTGACCCAAGCCATTCGCGTTTCGGACGCGTTCCTGGAAGAAGGCGAGATTGTATCGACCCGTGGCCGCGATCCAGTGGACGGCGACCGATACAATGCCACGCCGGGCGACCTGGCGAAGGGCAAGCCGATTGTTGTGTTGATCAATGGCGGATCGGCCTCGGCGTCCGAGATTGTCGCGGGCGCATTGCAGGATCACCGCCGCGCTATCGTGGTTGGCACCAAGAGCTTCGGCAAAGGCTCTGTTCAGACGGTCATGCCACTGCGCGGAGATGGCGCCATGCGCTTGACCACGGCGCGGTATTACACGCCGTCCGGCCGGTCGATTCAAGCGCTGGGCGTGAGCCCGGACATCATTGTAGAGCAACCCCGCCGCAGCCCCGCGACCGAGGAAGAGGACGAACCGGCAAGTGCAGTCGGTCCCCGGACCGAGGGCGATCTGCGCGGTAGCCTCGACAATGACTCGCTGACCGATGATCAGGTGCGCCAGATCGAGGAAGACCGGGCAAAGGCCCAGGCAGCAGCAGACCTGCGTGAAGAGGATTACCAGCTGGCCTATGCCATCGACATCCTGAAAGGTTTGAATGCGCTGGGCCCGGTCGAAGAGGACCGCAGAACAAGCTCCAAATAAGCAAAGCGCACGGTGGTCTATTCCACCGTGCGCCACTCGTTCGGGTTTTGCGTGTTGAGGAACGAGCCCACGCAAACGGATCGGAGCGCTTACCCTAGGCTCTGAATTCCTTCTCCCAATCAAATGCGGCGGATGCTTCAACCGAGTTTGGCCAATGGCTGAAATGGTCGGGGATGCGGGCACTTTCCACACGATCCGAAGCCGGGAAGTATGGCTTGATGTCGATAATCGGCGTGCCCTGCACCATGTCGAAATAGTGGGAAAATACGATCCCGGCGCTGTGATCGACTCCAGCGATTGAGAACACGGACAGGCCTATGGGATTGGGGCGCGCTTCGGAGCGCGTGGCAAATACACCTAACTCGCCCGAGGTGGCGGTGTAGGGCGACATGATGCTGCGGCGCGCACGCTGCGCGTCGCTGTCTGCCTCATGTGCCCACCAAAGAGCTATAGCGTGACTGAAGTTCTCCAATCCTTCCAATCCGCCTTTGGCCTCAGGCATCAACCGTATCGCAAACTGTCCTTCGATCATCTCGCAGTGACCAATAGGGTTTAGAGAGTAGGTGTCATTCATCTTCATGCTCCGCATGTTTGTTCGCTAGTGGAAGACAGAGCGTGACGTCGAAGCCGGACCGTTTTTGGGCACTGCGGTAAACCTCAAAGGCAGGGCGATCTGCAGGCTCACAGCCGGAGTGCGGCAACCAATCTGACAACAGGTGGTCCCAACAGGCCAAGATGCGGTCCATCTCGGTTTCTGGGATTTCAGTTTTCAGACATGCCACAGGTCCTCCGGCAAGGGTGCGCAGCATGACTTGGCCGGTTGCCTTTGTGCCCCATGGGACCTCATAGCAAGCATCCAGCCGCCATGTATCCTGATCCGCCAATGCAGAATCGGACCATGTGATGCTGATTGCTTTGTCGGGGGCAGGTCGCCCAAGGGCCGATAGGTGCCATTCGGCCAAATCGGTGTACAGGCCGCTGATACTGGCATGGCTGTACGGACCGACTTGTCGGAGGCATGCAAGCCTGCGTTCCGGCATGGTCCTGATTTCAACATCGACGCTCATGTCGTCTCGATACACAGGCTTGGCTCGCGTGACTTTTCCCATCCTGCGCTTTCTGAAATCGGCAGGGTGAGCGCGCCGATACTGGGTGGGCGAACAGTCATAGTTTTTTCGGAACGCCTTTGAGAAATTTGCGCTGCTGGAAAAACCGCAGCTCAGCGCAATGTCAGTAACGGAGACTTGCCTTCGATAGATGAGCGCGCTGGCAGCCATCTCCAGCCGGAGACGGGCGATACACTGTGCTACGGATTCGCCGGTGACCGCTCTGAACACGCGGTGGAAATGAAATTCCGAGAATGCCGCTTGCTCGCAAAGCTCTTTTACCGTGAACGGGTGCGCAGGATGGGCGCGGATGACATCCACGATGCGTTCTATGCGCTTGTGATAGTCGCTGGCGGTTCTTTGCTTCTTTGGATGGATGCCTGTTTTTTTCATCGTCACCCGAGAGAGCCAACCATGGGAAAATCTCTGCGCGATCCCGCTATAGCGTTACCTCGTGTGCGGTCAGTTTACTCCAATCAAACGTAACCCCGATGCCGGGGACGTTCGGCGCAACGGCAAGGTGATCTTCGATCACCAAAGGCCGGGTTGTGTAACGGTCAATGGGGAAACTGTGTACTTCAAGCCAGCCGCCATGGGGTTGTGAGGACACGAGCGATACGTGCAGTTCCTGCATCCCGTGGCTGCAGACCGGGACATTTGCGTCCTTGGCCATTTTCGCGACTTCCAGCCAGCCGGTGATGCCGAGGCAATTGGAGGCGTCGGGTTGAATGAAGTCCACGTGGGGCAGGGCGCGGCGAAACTCGTGCATTGTATGCAGGTTTTCGCCCTGCGCGACCTTGATGCCGCCGGCGTTGCGAATGCGTGCGAAGTCTTCGAAGTAGTCCGGTTCGATGGGCTCTTCGAACCATGTGATGTTTTGATCCTCGACCGCATTCGCCATGCTGATCGCTTGATCCGTGGTCATCGAATAGTTGGCGTCGACCATGAAGGTGATGTCGGGGCCGATGAGATCACGGACCGCTTTGATCCGTTTTACGTCTTCGGCCTCAGTCGGTTGGCCGATCTTGATTTTGACGGCGTTGTGGCCGCGGGCGAGGTAGGTGCGGATGCTGTCGAGCAGCTTGGGCAGATCGAAGCCGAGGTCGATGCCGCCCGCATAGGCCTTGCATCGGTCTGATGCGCCGCCTGCGGCCTGGACCAGCGACTGGCCGGTGCCTTTCAGCCGCGCGTCCCAGAAGGCGATGTCCACTGCAGAAATGGCGAAAGAGAGGATGCCGCCCCGGCCCACATAGTGCAGGTGCTCGTCCATGGCGTGGGTGAGCTGTTCCACGTTTTCGGCATCTTGTCCGATCAGGAACGGCGCGAGGTCGTGGGTGATCATCGCAGCCGTGGCGTGCCCGCCGCGCCCGCCATTGTAGGTGTAGCCGGTGCCTGTGCGCCCGTCGTCCAGCGTGACCGTTGCCGTGATCAGGTGGAAATGGCTGTGATCGCCGTGCTTGGCATCGACGAGGATTTCATCGAGCGGAACGGCGAACAGGCGCGCGGTGACATCGGTGATCCTAGCCATTGAGGTGCTTTGTCTCGGGCACGGGCGTAATCACGAGGCCGTTGTCGAGATGGCTGATCAGGTTGTCCACGACAAGCGTGCCCATGGCCGCCCGTGTTTCATGGGTGGCGCTGCCCACATGGGGCAGGAGGATGACGTTGGACATGGTTTTGAGCGCGTCGGGGATTTTGGGTTCTTCCTCGAACACGTCCAGCGCGGCGTAGCCGAGTTTGCCCGATTGCAGGGCGGCGATCATGGCTGCCTCGTCAATCACGGAGCCACGGGAAACGTTGATGAGCGTACCCTCCGGTCCCAGCGCCTCGATCACCTCGGCGTTGACGATATGGTGCGTGGAGGGGCCGCCGGGGGTGATGCAAATGATGACCTCGACCGCGCGTGCCATATCCACGAGGTTGGCGTGGTAGGTGTAGGGCACGTCCTTTTCACTGCGGGTGTGGTAGTGGATGTCGGCGTCGAACGCCTTGAGCTTGTCCGCGATGGCTTGGCCGATGCGCCCGAGGCCAAGGATGCCGACGCGCCGGTTGTCGGCGCTGCGTGACAGGGGGGCATTACCTTCGGTTTCCCATTTGCCGGAGCGGGCATGCGCCTCGTCCGACAGGAAATTTCGGAAGCTGGTGAGCATCAGCATGATGGCCGTGCTTGCCACTTCGGCGTTCAGCACACCGGGCGTGTGGGTGACGATAATGCCCCGTTCGACGCAGGCGTCGGTGTCGATGGCATCGTAGCCGACGCCATAGCTGGCGGCGACCTGGGCGTTCGTGCATTTGGCGAGGATGTCGGCGGGCACGCCGTCATGGCCGTTGGTCACGATATGGGTGATCGCGTCTGCCGGGTAGTCGCCGGTGGCCTGGTGGATGGTGAAGCGTTCCGCCAGACGGGTGCGCATGTCATCCGTAATGCCGCCGATTTGGAGAAGATCAGGCATCTTGCTTCACCTCTTGGCGTTGGGTGCCGAGGCCCGCGATTTCGAGTTCCATGACGTCGCCCACCTTGAGGTAGGTTTTGGGGTTCATCCCGTCGCCCACGCCTGGGGGCGTGCCGGTGCTGATCACATCGCCGGGGTGGAGCGTGAAGAGGTGCGATAGGTGTTCAATGATCTCGGCTACGGTGAAGATCA
Organism: Tateyamaria sp.; assembly: GCF_059783535.1. NCBI lineage: Bacteria > Pseudomonadati > Pseudomonadota > Alphaproteobacteria > Rhodobacterales > Roseobacteraceae > Tateyamaria > Tateyamaria sp. Next base: position 29,141 of record NZ_JBYNDP010000042.1, read on the forward strand.
TGGTCGACGTGTTTCCGGTCTGCATCCGTTGACCGTTGACCGACAGTGACATGTCGAGAGCTTGCGGGTCTGGGATTTCGTCGCGCGTCACGAGATACGGTCCCGTAGGTCCATAGGTGTCGCAGGATTTGCCCTTGGTCCATTGGCCGGTGAGGTTCTGTTGGAACTCGCGTTCGGAGACGTCGTTGACGATGCAGTAGCCCGCCACGTAGTCGAGCGCGTTGGACTTGGAGACGTATTTGCACGTTTTGCCGATAACCGCGCCCAACTCGACTTCCCAGTCCGTGCGTTGGGAGCCGCGCGGCATGACCACGTCGTCATTGGGGCCGACGATGGCGGAGTTTGCCTTGAAGAACAGGATGGGGTGTTCAGGGATCGGCAGGCCCTGTTCGGCGGCGTGGTCAGAGTAGTTGAGGCCGATGCAGAGGAACTTGCCGATGTTGCCGACGCAGGGGCCGATGCGGGGATTGCCGTCGACCGCGGGAAGGGTGGCAGAGTCGATGGCGCGCAGCTTGTCGAGGGTGGCGTCGTCGAGGGTGGCGCCGTGGATGTCGTCGATGTGGCCGCTGAGGTCGCGGAGTATGTCTCCATCCATGAGGCCGGGTTTTTCGTGACCTGCGTCACCGTATCTTACGAGTTTCATATAGGGCCCCTTAGTGGTTGTCGCGCGGCATGTAGCGGCGCGAGATGTCTTGATATTTGGTCGAGCCGCGCAGGGTCATGCCCTCGTCAAAGCGACCCACGTAGTCACGGAAGATCTCTTGCCATGGGCTTTGGCTTTCGGGGACCTTGTAGCCACCTGCGGCCATGATGGCTTCGGCGCGGGCCTTGAGCGTGGCGTCGTCTACCAGCATGTCGGCGGTGCATTTCTTGAGGTCGATGCGCACGCGGTCGCCGTTTTCCAAAAGCGCCAGGCCGCCGCCATCTGCCGCCTCGGGCGAGGCGTTGAGGAT
>NZ_JBYNDP010000178.1:0-5987 GCF_059783535.1 Tateyamaria sp.
ATGCACAAGGAAGGCGCTGGCTTCCGGGCAATGATGAACAACTTTGCCATCGCAGTATCCGTTGGCCTGCAATACGGTGTGCCGCTGGAGGAGTTCGTGGATGCCTTCACCTTCACCAAGTTCGAACCTGCGGGCATGGTTCAAGGCAATGACAGCATCAAGAACGCGACATCGATCCTCGACTACGTGTTCCGTGAATTGGCTGTGTCCTACTTGGATCGCACTGACCTGGCGCATGTGAAACCCGAGGGTGCCACCTTTGACGACATCGGTCGTGGCGAGGAAGAGGGCGTATCCAACGTCTCTGAACTGTCTGAGACTGCTGCGTCGAAGTCCCTGGAAGTGCTGAAGCAAATCAGCTCCACCGGCTATCTGCGCAAGCGTCTGCCTCAGGATCTGGTGGTGCTGCAGGGCGGCATGGCGGAAGAGGTCACAATGGACGCAGAGGTCGCCTTGCAGACGCTCGTGCCCGAAGTGGCAGTGAACGGTGCAGCATCCGTGTCGACGACGACCGTCACGGCGGCGACCACGACTATGGATGCGCGCACCAAGGCCAAGATGCAGGGCTACGAAGGCGAAGCCTGTGGCGAATGCGGCAACTACACGCTGGTGCGAAATGGCACCTGTATGAAGTGCAACACCTGCGGCGGGACGTCCGGGTGTAGCTAAGAGTTACGCACCCCGGGGAAGGGGCGCGAGGGGGCCGGGCCGGCTGGATCGGTCTGGCTCCCGACGAGACGGGTGGGGCGGTACTTGAAGTCCTTCCCACCTTCACACGGGGCGGGTGCGCTCGCCCCCGACGACGTTCAGGCCGCAGGCAGAAAAGTACCGGGCGGTTAACATATTGAGCCTGAACGGCGAAACTCACAGGGGGACCTTTTGGTCCCCCTTTTTTCTGCACGCGCGGGCTTAGCTCGTCCGCTCTGGAAGGCAATGAAACTCTGCCTGAAAAAAGCGTCAGAAAAACCGACCTTATCCTGATCTACACGTTAAATGCACGTGATGCGGGAATCACTTACTGCTGCCGGTGTCCACTCCCGAGACAACACTTCAATTTATGGAGCAGAAATGATGCTGAAAAAGATGCTGGCGATCCTTGGGGTCGCCGTGGCGATGGCCTTTGGTGCACAGAATGCGCAAGCGGGTAACCAGCTGGCGGTCGCCCTGAGCGGGTATGACACCGTGTCGTACCATGACGGCACGCCGATGGAAGGCGAAGCGCGCTTCAACCACTTCCACAATGGCGCGATCTGGTACTTTGCCAACGAAGAGAATCGCGACAAGTTCAAAGCCGATCCGGCCGCCTATGCGCCCGCATATGACGGCTACTGCTCTTGGGCGGCAAGCCAGGGTTACAAGGCCCCCGGCGACCCTCAGGTGTGGCAGGTTGTTGACGGCACATTGTACGTTCAGGTGCACCCGCGCGCGCAGGAACTGTGGTCCGAAGACATTCCCGGCTACATTGCGGCGGGCAACGAAAACTGGCCTCGCATCCACCCGTTCTAAATCCGAGGTTGGGATCAGTGAGATGGGCGGCGCTTTTGCGTCGCCCTTTTTCTATGCGTCCTTCGCCAAGGTGATGCGTAGTCTGGCTCGGGCGCGGGCGAGACGCGACATGACTGTCCCCAAGGGCAAGCCAGTCGCATGCGCCAATGCGCGGGGCGAGGTTTCGCCCGCAGCGACCAGTTCCATCAGCTGACGTTGTGGCTTGGGCAGTTTTGCGATTGCGGTAAGCGTGTCTGCGCAATCCAGTCGCAAAAGCGCATCCGGCTCTGTCAATGCATGATTATCCTTGAGATTGTCGGTGACCTGCAGCTTCAATATGCGCCGCGCACGGCTCGACAGGGTTTGCATCGCGTAAGCCGATAGATCGTCCATCCTGTGGCCGTCACGCAGGTGCTGGCACAGGATAAGCAATGTGTCCTGCACGAGGTCCTCGGCCTCGGCACGGTCGCGGGCCAGCTGCAGCGCGCGCTGTTTCAAAACAGGGATCAGAGGCACGAGGCGGCGAGGGCTGATGGGGCGGGTCATGGCTGCGAAGCTGGGCTTTCTCATACCACTTGAACAGCCCGGGGGTTTTCGCCGATCCCCTGTATACCCTCTTTTTGGGCAGCACGCCGCGCATGATAATCGCCCGGATCGGCAGGCGCTTGCGCGGTTGAGGGGGTGGAGATCGGGAGGGGGGTGCAGTGCCGAAATTTGTGCTCATGTACATCAAGGGCGCCGGAAACAGGCCCCTCAAACAACCAAACTCGATAGGAGTTCACCAATGACCAAGATTGCTTCTCTGACTTTCGTAGCAGCGCTCACCATCCCGGCCTTTGCAGTGGCCCAGGGCGCAGCGGATCTGGATACGAATGGGGATGGCGTGCTGACCATCGACGAAGTGCAAGCAAGCTTTCCCGACATTACATCCGATGTTTTCACCGCGATGGACCTGAACGCCGATGGCGCTCTGGACGCAGATGAAGTCGCCGCAGCTCAAGAAGCCGGCCTTATGCCACCCACGGACGGCTAACCCGTACACCCGACTTTTGCCGCGTGTCATTGTCCGCGCGGCAAAGGGTGGGGGTGTGAGGTCCGGTCTCCCCCCAGGGGCCGGGCCTCATTTTCGTTTTAGGAGGGACAAGGGTGGATTCGGCTGCAGATTCACCTTGTTTTCATGAAGATGAATGCCGGTGGCAGGGTGTCAGCCTGCGTGCAGCATTCGTACACCCCCTGTACACCCCCAACGCACGGCCACCAGGGGGTTAACGCAACGCGCGGTGATCTTGGATTTTGCCGATTGCGACCTTTCGGAAACATCTATAGGCCGCGGCGCGACGCGATTTTTTGGGTGTGTCGACACCCGAGCCTTCGGGCAGGGTTTTCAAACAGGGAAGAGGGACCGTTTTGGCGGGGCGGTCCCCCTTTCCTTTGGGTCAACTGCTTGGCAGGTGGATGTTGAACTTGTCGCGAATGTCCGCATCAAGGGCAAAGTCGAGGGCTGCCGCTGGACGGCTGGCGAGAATTTCCACCTTGCGCGCCGCCGCTTTTTCCAAAAGGTCCGGCTTGCCCAGTTCGGCCCATTCCTTGGGTGAGGTGCGGTCGCCGAATGTCGGATAAACACAGTCCGATTGCATGCGCGATAGCGTCTGTTCAGTCCCAAGGTAATGACCGGGACCTTCCATGCACACCTGTGCCATCTGGTCGAGAGCCAGTGTTTCATCCGTCACTTCGATCCCGCGGGTGCAGCGCAGGGCCTGACCGATGATGTCGTCCCCGAGGATCAGGCTTTCGTGGCAGAAGCCCAGAAGTGATGCGTGCATGCCAGCAGCTTCGTAGACCATGTTCAGCCCCGAGATGCCAGCCATGACATTCGAACACATCTGTTCCCATCCGGCTTGCATGTCAGGCAGCTTGCTGTCTGTCGCCCCGGCCGCAGCGCCGCCGGGAAGGTCATAGAACCGGTGCATCTGTGCGCAACCTGCAGACAGCAATGCCTGCTCCCCTGAGCCGATGGACATGGCGCCTGTGCGCAGATCAAGACCGAAAGGCCATGTGCCGAAGATGGCTGGGGCGCCGGGTTTGACTGCGTTGACATAGACGAGGCCCGCGAGGCACTCGGCCACGGCCTGCACGATGGCGCCCGCAATGGTCGAGGGCGCCGTGGCACCGCTCATCCCCGCCGAGAGCAGCAGAACGGGCAGCCCGGCCTTGATGCATTCCTCCATCACCTGGCAGCTTTCGGAAGCGAATTTCATCGGCGGCACGACGAAGCAGTTCGTATTTGAGACGAAAGGGCGCGCGCGCCAGGCGTCTTCCCCGCCAGCAATCATGTGCAGCATTTCGACCGCAGGGGCCACGCAATGCGGTTCGGAAAAACTGGTGCCGATATGTTTGGTTGTGCCCGACACGCAGGCGTAGACCGAGTTGTACTCCATCTCGACCGTGTCGGGGATGTCGCGGCAGATCATCGGCCGTTGGCAGAAGTGGATGTTGTCGAGCACATCGCATATGCGCGCGGCGTCGTGCAGGTCCTGTACTGTACTGTCGCGGTAGTTCTGCCCATCGATATCGACCATGTGCACCGCCGCTCCAGCCGTGCCGTAATGAACGCGGGAGCCGCTGAGATCGAGATCGTGTTTGCCGTCGCGGCTGCACAGGGTGATCGACCTGTTCGCCTTTGCAATGGTGTCTTCGACAAGTGCGCGCGGGAAACGGATGCGCCCGTCTTCGCCCAGGAGTGCGCCCGCACCTGTCAGGTATTCCACGCCGGACGGCGGCGCATCGGCGAGGCCGATGGTTTCGAGTGCGTCCAGTGCAGCCGTGTGGATGCGCTGAACCTCTGCGTCGGTCAGTGGATTGTAGCGGCCGCCCTCAAGGCCGGGGCGCACTGGGCGCAGATGGTCGGGGAGGGCGGTGGCGCGCGCAGCACGGCGTGCGGCCCGGCCGCCAGAGCGAGAGGGGGATTGGTCGTTCATTTGCATAGTCCATGGGTAAGTGTGCGATGTATCGAGTGTGGTCAGATCACACCGATACTGGTCGCCCACGCGCGGCCCTGCCGCGTTCGGCCCCGATGGTACGTGCCACCAGTGAAATCTTGCTAAAGGTGCCTTGCACGGTGTGCGAGTCCTCCGTCACCTTTGTTTCAGCATGTCACTCTTCGTCACGGTGACGTGCGAAACGCCGCCTGTCTTGTCTGTTTGCGACACCGTGCACGCGGCTTATTGCTGCCACTTTGCGCGGATTTGGGCGGTCTGATGCGCAGTCACCGCACTGTGAGCGCCGGGGGCTGGAACTGTGCTGCGTCATGCACAGATGTGTACGGGGCGGCGCGCAATCGCGCTGTGCCACGAAAAAAGGAGCAGACTTATGAAGACGCGCATTATTGCGATTGGGTTGGCAATGGCCCTGGCAAGCCCGGCTCTGGCTGGCAGCCTTGATGCCCCGGCACCCGAACCTGTGGCGCCTGTACCCCCGCCCCCCGCGCCGGTACAGACGTTTGGCGGCGACTGGACGGGTGGTTATGCCGGTTTGCAGTTGGGTTATGGCGATGTCGATGGATCTGGCGATGCGGATGGTGACGACATTCTTTACGGTGCGCATGTCGGGTACCGCTACGATTTCGGGACTTTCGTCCTGGGTGGCGAGCTCGACTATGACTTCACCGACATTGACCTGAATGGCGCTGCGGATGTTGACAGTGTCGCCCGATTGAAGCTGCAGGCTGGCTACGACTTCGGTCGCACGCTGGGGTATTTCACGGCTGGTGTTGCTGATTTGGACACGTCGATTGGTTCTGAGACCGGCGAGTTTTACGGTATCGGCGTGGCCTACCAGATCAACGACCGTTACACCGTCGGGGCCGAGCTTTTGGAGCACAGCTTTGACGATATCGACGGCTCGGGCGTCGATGCGGATGCCACGACCCTGACCGTACGCGGTTCGATCCGGTTCTGATCTCAGGCTGCGCGCGCTTCGGCAAATGTCGTAAGCGTGCGCAGTGCCTGTTCAAATTCGGCGTCGTCGATTGTCATGGCGACCCGAATGTGACCGGCGGCGGCTTGTCCAAAGCTTTCGCCGGGCATGACAGCTATATGGTGTTCGTCCAGAAGGGCGTTGGCGAAATCGTCCCCCGTCATCCCGGTCGCGCGGATATCCAGCATCAGGTACATGGCTCCTTGGGCCGGAATCAGACCAATGGTGTTCTGGCCTGACAATACGTTCTGCGCGATGGCGCGGCGGCGTTTGAACGGCGCTGCGATGTCTGCTTCGAAGTCCGGGCCTTGATCCAGTGCGAAGACCGAGGCGTCCTGAATGAACCCGGGCACGCCGTAGGTCGTGTGTGTGGCGAAGGTAATCAGATGCGCAATCACCGCCTCCGGACCAATGACCCAACCGCAGCGGGATCCCGTCATGGCGTGGCTTTTCGACATGGAGCCAACCACCAATGTGCGTTCTGCCATGTCGGGCAGGGAACGGGGTGAGATATGTTCGCCCTCCCA
>NZ_JBYNDP010000179.1:0-5981 GCF_059783535.1 Tateyamaria sp.
GTTGTCCGCGCGCCTTCTGCGTTTTCGATCACCCGGGGCTGGCTGCCATCCATGATGGCGATGCAGCTGTTTGTGGTCCCAAGGTCAATACCGATGACTTTAGCCATGTTTTTCGATCCCTCATATCAGTTCAAGGCGATGACACGAGGCGGCGACCCGTTTCGGCATCGACGCCACGCATAGGATTGCACACGATATCATGCGCGCTGCGGCGTATATAAGGAGGGTGAATAGACGCTGCAACCGTTCTAACGAGCCTCAAAACAGCAAATTTGCACATAACTGAAGGGGACTGGGTCATGCACGTCAGTGTGCGGGGATTTGATATTTACAAGGCGTATCTGGATGAGTCGCAGCAAGCTGGCCTGGTTAACGATATTCGGCGTGTGGTTGAGGCGGCACCAATGTTCTCGCCCGAGACCCCCTACGGCAAGCCAATGTCGGTGCGCATGACCTCTGCAGGGTCAGTCGGATGGTACGCGGATCGTTCCGGCTATCGCTATGCCCACAAGCACCCGAACGGCGTGGAGTGGCCGCTGATCCCAGATGCCGTTTTGGCATTGTGGCATGACATAACCGGATTGGAACGCGCGCCGGATTGTTGCCTGATCAACTATTACGGGGAAGGTGCGCGCATGGGGATGCATCAGGACAAGGACGAGGCAGATTTCAAGTGGCCGGTTCTGTCCGTTTCCTTGGGTGATGCCGGGCTGTTCCGGATCGGAAACACAACGCGCGGTGGAAAGACAGAGTCGCTTTGGCTTGAAAGCGGGGATGTCGTGCTGATGGGCGGTGACGCACGACTGACCTATCACGGTGTGGACCGGATCAGGTTTGGATCATCATCGCTTTTGCCCAAGGGTGGGCGTATCAACCTGACGTGTCGTGTCGTGCGTTGATCTGCTGTTGCCGCTCCGTATCATGGCGACCGCGATCATCATTGCGCTGTTCAGCGCCGCGCGTTCCAACTGATCGATGCATGGCGACGGGTATAGAACTCGCCCATAAGACCGATCATGATCAAGACAACTCCCACCCACCATGCATACTCCCAACTGGAATAGCGTGGATTGTAGTTGATGAATGTGAAGCCGCGCGATTGGTCGATCACGTGAAACAGTGGGTTCCAGTCAAACATCGCAAGCATGAACCCAGGCAATGTGTTGGCGACGAACATCTTGCCCGACGCGATCATGTTGGCCCGCTGATAGACTTGGGTAAAAATAGACACGAAGGTCGGAAACCATGGCTTGATGGCCAAAAGCACCAATCCCAACGCGCAACCGGTGAACCAAGCCAGCAGCAGCATACCAAATGCCTGGAAAGGCTGTTCGATTTCGACAGGCGTGAAAGCCACGTGATAAACAAACAAGATTACAAACAGCGACAGAACCTGCACATAAAGCGCGCCCAGTGCGGCCGAACAGATGGACACGATGGTGTTCATCGGCGCGTGTTGCATCATTGGGCTGGCAGGTCCTTCGGCGCCCGTGACCGCACCCAATGATTTCACATGTGTCATGTACAGGAAGATGCCTGTCATGATGTAGAGCAGGAAGTCACCCCGGATTGCGGCACCCCGCAGGCCCAAGACCGAGAACATCACATAGAACGCCATCACGAAGATCACCGCCTGAAGCATGTTCATGGCGATAGCCAAAAAGGCGTTGTTGTGTGTCTTGCGCACGCTGCGCACGATCGAGTGATAGATCACCTCGAACATGGCCAAGGCACTGCCAAGCCCTGACTGCGGTTTGCGCGTTGACTGAAACATGAGCGGTTTTTGCCTCGTATGCTGCGATGGTCGCAGGGAATTCTTGCTGTTCCGTTATCGCGGCATCATAAGGACCGCGCAGGCAGTTTTCAACAAATGCCCAGCCAAGGAGGCTATTTGATGACGTACGAAGAACTGGTCCCCGTGATCCGCAAGCTCGCCTTGGAAGCGGGCGATAAGATCATGGAGATTTATGGTGCCGATGACTTTGACGTGAAAGTCAAATCAGATGACAGCCCGGTGACCGAGGCGGATGAAGCTGCGGATGCACTGATTTCGGCGGGCCTTCGTGCTGCGTTTCCTGACGTCATGTTGGTAACCGAAGAACAGGCAGCCACCCACGACACGACTGGGAAGACTTTCCTGATTGTTGACCCGCTTGATGGGACCAAGGAATTCGTGCACCGCCGCGGAGATTTCACTGTGAACATCGCACTTGTTGAAGATGGTGTGCCAACCCGCGGTGTCGTCTACGCGCCTGCCAAGGGTCGCATGTTCTATACCCAAGCAGACGGGAAAACGGTGGAAGAAACCGGCGCTCTCGACAAAGATACCGTCGGCGCGGTTACCCCTCTGTCTGTCGCCAACAGTGACAACAGCGCCTTGATGGTGGTTGCGTCCAAGTCACACCGCGATCAGGCGACAGACGACTACATCAACAAATATGCGGTCAAAGACATGAAAAGCGCTGGGTCGTCTTTGAAGTTCTGCCTTGTGGCGACCGGAGAGGCCGACATTTACCCTCGCGTCGGTCGCACAATGGAATGGGATACTGCGGCTGGTCACGCTGTGCTGGCTGGTGCTGGAGGCAATGTTGTTCGTTTCGACGATCACAGCCCGCTGGTCTATGGCAAGGAAGGTTATGCCAATCCGTTCTTTATCGCGTATGCGCCCGCCGTTGATCTGAAGTCAGCCTGATGTCCGTCCTGATCGTTATCCCGGCGCGCTATGCGTCGTCCCGATATCCGGGAAAGCCGCTAGTACCGCTGACCGGTGCAACCGGTCAGTCGCAAACGCTGATTGAACGCAGCTGGCGTGCGGCTTTGGCCGTGGATGGCGTGGATCGTGTTGTCGTGGCGACAGATGATGATCGGATCAAAGAAGCGTCGAAAGCTTTTGGTGCCGAGGTCGTGATGACCTCGGAAACCTGTGGCAACGGCACCGAGCGCTGTGCAGAAGCGCATCAGGCGCTGGGCGCTGGGTATGAGATTGTGGTCAACTTGCAAGGGGACGCGCCCCTGACCCCGGCCTGGTTCATCGAGGGGTTGGTGGCTGGACTGCGCGCCGCGCCTGATGCCGAGATTGCGACACCGGTGTTGCGTTGCGACGGGGCGACCTTGCGAGGGTTCCTCGAAGATCGAAAAGCAGGCCGTGTTGGCGGCACGACGGCGGTTTTTGGCGTTGCTGGTCAGGCAATGTACTTCTCCAAGGAAGTGATCCCTTACACAAATGACACCTATGCGGATGATGCAGAAACGCCCGTGTTCCATCATGTGGGCGTCTATGCTTACCGGCCCGATGCCTTGGCTGCCTATCCGACATGGCCTGTCGGTCCATTGGAAACGTTGGAGGGTTTGGAGCAGCTCCGTTTTCTTGAGAACGGGCGTCAGGTTTTGTGTGTTGAAGTCGAGGCGCGGGGCCGCCAGTTCTGGGAGTTGAACAATCCCGCCGATGTTTCCCGGATCGAAGCAATGATGGCAGAAATGGGAGTGGCATGACGCAACCGACGGTCAGTGTTGTGGTGGTAAGCCGCGACCGGCCGACGGCGCTGATGTGGTGTCTAACTGCGCTATCTCAGCTTCAGTATCCGGCATTCGAGATCGTGGTTGTTGCCGATCCAGCCGGTTGTGCCGCGGTACGAGCGGGGCAATTTGCCGATCAAATCAAGCTGGTGGAATTTGACCAGCCAAACATTTCCGAGGCGCGCAATCTTGGTATCAGCCATGCCGCGGGTGACATCGTAGCGTTCATAGACGACGACGCCGTGCCCGAGCCGAGTTGGCTTCACCAACTCGTTGCACCAACAGACCGACCGCATGTTGCGGCCGTTGGCGGCTTTGTTCGGGGGCGGAACGGTATTTCATGGCAATGGCAGGCGCGGACGGTGGACACGAAGGGTGACGCACAGCCTCTGGACGTCAGCCTGAACCGAGCGACCCTTTTGAAACCCAAGGGAAGACGCGCAACCAAGACCGAAGGTACGAACATGGCCGTTCGCCGTGATGTGTTGGTGACGCTCGAGGGGTTCGATCCGGGCTTTGCCTTCTATCTGGATGAAACCGATCTGAACTTGCGTTTGGCTCGTGCGAGGTTTGCAACAGCTGTAGTGCCAATGGCGGAAGTGCATCATGGGTTCGCGGCAAGCCCGCGCAGGCGTCAGGATCGTGTTCCACGCGACTTGTTTGATATCGGCGCAAGCTGGGCGGTTTTTCAGCGTAAGTACCTTTCTGAGTCACAACGCACAGATCACTGGCGTGCGATTCGTAACAGCGAGCGCAGGCGGGTATTGACCCACATGGTTGCCGGGCGGCTCTTGCCTCGCGATGTGCGCCATCTGCTTTCCCGTCTGGACAAGGGCTATAGTCAGGGGTTGATGCGTCAACGGGGCGGGGCGCAAGTCTCACGCAGTCCAATCTCTGCGTTTAAGCCTTTTCCATGGCAACGACGGACTTCTGTGGTCCTCGCCGGACGAAGCTGGCAACGCCGACGTCTCCGCATGGAGGCAGCAAGGCGCGTGGAGCAGGGCGAAATTGTATCGCTTTTTTTGTTCTCACCCACTACTCTAAGGCATCGCGTGCGCTTTGATCCGGCTGGATTCTGGGAACAAAGTGGAGGGCTGTTCGGTAAATCAAACCGCAACGCACCTTTATTTCGCATGTTCAGTTTTGGCGAACGTGTCGCAGCTGAAATAAGTCGCATCGGCAAACAGCGGCTGATTGACTAGCGAATTTTGGCGCGTCCGGGCAACACTTAGCCTGTGCTGACCGGTATTGGGGAATTGGACATTCGTTAATCGCAGTTTAGTAGTATTCACGTTGATAATATGTGTTTTGTAAGCAGAGGGTGACTATGCGCAAGAAGGTGACCAAGGCGATCTTTCCGGTTGCGGGTTTGGGAACGCGGTTCCTGCCGGCAACGAAATCTGTGCCAAAGGAAATCATGACACTCGTTGACCGGCCATTGATCCAATACGCGATCGATGAAGCACGTTCTGCCGGTATCAAGGAGTTCATTTTCGTCACCTCTCGCGGGAAAGGGGCACTCGAAGACTACTTTGACCATGCGCCGACACTCGAACAGGAGTTGCGCAAAAAAGGTAAAGACAAGCTTCTTGAGACCCTCAAGGACACCAATATGGAAAGCGGGGCGATTGCGTATATCCGCCAGCACAAGGCGCTTGGGCTTGGTCACGCCGTATGGTGCGCCCGCCGCTTGATCGCGAATGAACCCTTTGCTGTGATCTTGCCAGATGACGTGATTGCCGCGGACACACCTTGTCTGCAACAGATGGTTGAAGCCTACAATGAAACCGGTGGCAACATCGTCGCTGCCATGGAGGTTCCGCCAGAGCGTGCGTCCTCTTACGGTGTTCTCGATATCAAGAGCGATATGGGCCAGTTGGTGGAAGCCAAGGGCATGGTCGAAAAACCCCCGGCAGGAGAAGCGCCGTCGAACCTGGCCGTGATCGGGCGGTATATCCTGACCACCAAGGTTCTTCGGTCACTCAACCAGATGAAGTCGGGCGCGGGCGGTGAAATCCAGCTGACTGACGCAATTGCCAATGAAATCGGCGGCGAAGACGGCGTGTATGGCTTCCGCTTCCGTGGTCAGCGCTTCGATTGTGGATCGAAATCCGGCTTCCTGCAGGCAACCGTTGCCTTTGGTCTGGCGCGGGATGAATTGCGGGATGATCTACTTGGGTATATTCGTGATGTTGTCCAAATGGACAAAGCTGCCGAGTAACTCAGGACTTTGACGTGAAACATGTTCTTGTGACGGGGGGCGCGGGATACATCGGTTCCCACGCCTGCAAAGCGTTACGCGCTGCCGGATACGTACCCGTCACATTCGACAACCTGGAAACGGGCTGGCGTGACGCCGTCAAGTTCGGCCCGTTTGTTCAGGGCGACCTGCTGGATCGCGTAGCACTTGATGCGGCCTTTGCCCAATACGCACCCGTTGCCGTCATGCATTTTGCAGCTCTCAG
>NZ_JBYNDP010000043.1:0-2598 GCF_059783535.1 Tateyamaria sp.
GACATGCTGGCCAAGATCGGGGCAACCACGCGCGAGGTTGTGGAACCGTTCACCCCCGAGGGTGGTGCCTATGGGCACGGGCGCACGCACGGGCACGACCATTCCCACTCGCACACATGAGCCACGCCCTGACCCTCATGCAATGGCTGTCGCCCGCCTTTCCGGTAGGCGCTTTTGCTTATTCGCATGGGCTGGAACAGGTCATCGCGGACGGGACGGTCACGGACGCCGAAACGCTGCAAGACTGGCTGGAGGCGCTGCTGACCCATGGCTCTGGCCGTGCGGATGCCATCCTGCTGGCCGCCGCTCACGGCGCAGATGACCCAACACATGTTGATACAACAGCCCGCGCATTTGCCGCCGGAGCTGAACGGCTCAAGGAAACCGACCTGCAAGGTGCTGCATTCTGCGACACTGCCCGCAGCGTCTGGGGGATTGAGATCGCGAACCTCACCTACCCCGTTGCCATCGGTACTGCCGCCCGCGCCATGGATATCCCGCTGGCTGAGGCCCTGCCTCTCTACCTGCACGCCTTCGTGTCTAACCTCGTTTCAGTCGCCCAACGCGCCCTGCCCCTCGGCCAGACCGACGGCCAGCGGGTGCTGGCGGCCCTTGCCTCTAGCATCGCTGCCACCGCAAAAGACGCGCAAGTAACCCCGCTTGACGCACTCACCTCCACCAGCTTTGCCGCAGACATCGCGGCCATGCGCCACGAAACCCTCCAGCCTAGGATCTTTCGCACATGACACAGCTCAACGGCCCTCTTCGCATCGGCATCGGCGGTCCGGTGGGCGCAGGCAAGACAACGCTGACCGCCGCCCTCGCCGCCGCCCTCAAGGACCAACACTCCATTGGTGTGATCACCAACGATATCTACACGCAGGAGGACGCCGAGGAGTTGATGCGTCGCCAGATCCTGCCGCAGGACCGGATCATCGGCGTGGAAACCGGGGGCTGTCCCCATACGGCCATCCGCGAGGATGCGTCGATCAACCTCGCCGCCGTGGCAGAGATGCGCGACAGGCACCCTGATGTCGAAGCCATCCTTATTGAGTCCGGCGGCGATAACCTGTCGGCCACCTTCTCGCCGGAACTCGCGGACATCACGCTCTATGTCATCGACACGGCAGCGGGCGAGGAAATCCCGCGCAAGGGCGGACCGGCGATCACCAAATCCGACCTGCTGATCATCAACAAGACGGACCTCGCCCCCCATGTGGGCGCCTCGCTTGAAGTCATGGAACGGGACGCAAAGCGGATGCGGGGCACGCGCCCCTTTGTCTTTGCCGCGCTACGGCACGGCAAGGGGGTGGAGGATATCATTGGGCATATCCGCGCCCTGTCCGGCTTGGGACTGACGCCAGCATAGCGCGGCTGGTTCTCTGGGCCGTCCAAACTGACAACGCTTCACCACTCATCTGAGTGGACTATGGGAAGCACTGACACTTCGCGGCTGTCAGTGCCTTCGGGCATCAGGACAGCTTCGACAGCTTGTCCTGCAATTCGGCCAGTTGTTTCTTGATGGCGTCGAGGTCCTCGCCATCGTCTTTATCCTCAGCGTCCGGGGCAGGTCCGGACGCGCCCCAGGCCGTGCCCAGCCCACCTGTCATAGCCTTCATGAACGCTTCCTGCTGTGCCTGCATCAAATCGAAGCCGGGCATCTTGGCCATGGGGTTCATGGCATTCATGTTTTCCATGACCTTGCTCTGACCATCGCGCAGCATTTCAAACGAGGCCTGCAGGAATTGCGGCACCACGGACGCCCCACCGCCCATGTAGCTGCGCACCAGGTCGTTCAGCACATCCACCGGCAGAACGCTTTCTCCCCGGCTCTCATGTTCGGCGATGATCTGCAGCAGGTATTGGCGGGTCAGGTCATCCCCGGTCTTGAGGTCCACAATCTGAACCTCGCGCCCGTCGCGTATGAACCCCGAGATATCCTCGAGCGTCACGTAGTCGCTTGTTTCGGTGTTGTAGAGCCGCCGACTGGCATAGCGCTTGATCAACAATGGTGCTGGTTTGTCTGTCACGTGCCTGATCTCCCCGGTGCCGCGTGCTGCAACGCAGCTTAGGCGTGACATCACAAAAAAGAAAGGGTGTGTGCACCTGCGGCAATTCAGGCGGTTTCAGGCGCCCTTACATACGCATCCGTATCCCCGGTCAAGTAAACGGCAAGGGCCTTCTCAACGGGCGTCGCGTGGAAACCCGGCAATGCTGCGCGCAACTTGGACCCGTCAATCGCATGTGGCCTGCGCCACAGGTATCTCATTTCGAAAACCTCTCGCATTAAAGGCGACCACAACCCCATCAGCCAGACCCCAATCCACGGCAATCGCGACACGCGCATTGGCTTGCCAACAATCCGTTCCACATGGGCGACCAGTTCGTCCCCGGTCAGGGCATATCCTTCAAAGGAAAACTCCTCGAACGGGCTGAACTGATCCCGTTTCTCTGCCAGCCCCACCATGGCGCGCGCCATGTCCGGCAAATAGGCCCAGGCGTGCACCAGGTCGCGCGGGCCGGGATAAGTCACCTTACCCTGTGCGGCTTTGGGCGCGATGTAGCTTTCGAACCAATTGCCTGACTGCACGGTGTCAA
>NZ_JBYNDP010000043.1:2698-11757 GCF_059783535.1 Tateyamaria sp.
GCGGCTTTGGGCGCGATGTAGCTTTCGAACCAATTGCCTGACTGCACGGTGTCAAAAAAATCGCCGCCGCGCAGCACGATGGTCCGCACGCCGCTGTCGCGATAGGCCTCCTCCATACGAATGCGAATGCCGCCTTTGCGCGTGTTCACGACCCATGGCGTGTCCTCGCGTAACACAGGCGGCAACAGGCGTCCGTAGTTGTAGATATTGCCCGGGATCATCACGGTCGCCCCAGTGGCGCGCGTCGCCGCAATCACCGCATCGGTCAGCTTGGGAATGGTCCGCTGCCACTGATCATAGGGCGGGTTCACCGCATTCACGATTACATCCTTTCCCGCGCAAACCTCCTTCAACGCCTGTGCATCTGTTGCATCCACCTCAACGCAATCCGCGCCGCTGAGCCCACGACCAGCCCGTGTCACGGTCCAACCCGCCTCGGCAAAGGCTTGCGCCGCTGCCCGCCCGAACCGGCCCTTTGCGCCCAAAACAATGACTGATGCCATAAATCCATCCTCTCGATTGTGAAGTGAGCTCTATCTAGGCCAAAGAAATTCGAATATGATCCGCGTCAATTCGAAACAACCCATCCAAATATGAATAGATGACCCAACCAGACTGGTCCCAGATCCAATCCTTCGCCGCTGTCGCGGAACACGGCTCTCTCTCGGCCGCCGCCCGGGCGCAGAACAGCAGCCAACCCACGCTCAGCCGCCACATTGCGCAACTGGAAGCGACGCTGGGCACCCGGCTTTTCGACCGCTCAAGTGGCGGCATGGTCCTGACGGATGAGGGCACCGATCTGCTGGCACATGCGACAACAATGGCCGACGCCGCCGCCCGGTTTGGCACAGACCGCGATGGTCATGGCAAAGAAGTTGCTGGCACCGTCCGACTGACAGCCAGCCACGTGGTTGCGAACTTCATCTTGCCCCCGATCCTGTGCGAGCTGCACGCGACCTATCCCGGGATCGAAATCGAAGTGATGGCCTCCGACACAACCGAGAACCTGCTGCGACGTGAGGCGGATATCGCGCTCCGCATGTACCGCCCCACCCAGCCTGACGTGATTGCCAAACACATCGCGGACCTGACGCTTGGCGTATATGCGGCGCCCAGCTACATCGAAAAACACGGCACGCCTGAAACGCTCGACGACCTGATGCACCACAGCATCATTGGCTATGACCGCAGCCAACTGATCATCGACGGCTTTGCCCAGCGCGGGTTCCAGGTTGGCCGCGATTTTTTTGCCTTCCGCAGCGATGACCAGGTGCTGTGCTGGCACATGGTGGTGGCCGGGTACGGTATCGGCTTTGGTCAGCGGCGCGTTGGGGATGCGGATCCACGTGTGATCCGGGTCTCAAAGGATATGGATGTGGGCAGCATGCCGCTTTGGCTCACGGCCCACCCGGACTTGCGGCGCATCCCGCGCGTGCGTCGGGTCTATGACTGGCTGGCCAAACACCTGGCCTGACCACAAAAGAAAAAGGCGGGCCACGTGGGGCCCGCCGTAGTCACCGCGCCTTTCAGGGAGGAAAGTTGGCGCGATATGTCGTGTGCGATTACTTCGCAGCAGCAGCTTTCTTGGCAGCGGCGGTCATGTCACCGGTCGCTTTTTTGACGGCTGCTTGCGCGTCTTCGCTCATGTCCTTGCCTGCGGCCATCATCAGTTCGACGGTGTCCATTTGGACTTTCTTGGCAACCTCGGCGAAAGCAGCCATGTGCTCGGCTGTCACTTCAGCGTAGGACGACGCGAAGTCGGTCATCGCTTTGGCGTAGTCGGCAGGCTCTGCCTTGGCTTTGGACATGTCGCCCAGTTTCGCCAGAGTTTCTTTGGTCCACTTGGAGGAGATTTCGGTGGACTTCTCAGCCGCGTCGATTGCGACGTGGCTCAGTTTTTCGTTCAGCGTGGTCGCTGTCTTGAATGCGTCTTCCATTGCCGCTGTGTCGACAGGGAATGCACCCATCATGTCTTTGAACATTGCGGTCATGTCTTGTGTCTGCTTGGCCATTGTCTTCGATCCTTGTGAGCGCTGCGGGCCCATCCCCACGTTTCTGCGTCTGCGAAAGATATACATGCTGCAGCGCAGCAAATCAACCCTTTTGCTGCACTGCAGCAAAAATAGCTTTCCGTTGCGGAAAGGATGTTAGAAATCAGGGCCTTGCCTTGACGGTCACATAGGATCCGGGGGCATCTTCGAGCACGGGATGGGCAGAATCACCCGGTTTACGTGCATTCACCATCGCCCCACCCTGCTTTTTCAGCCAGGCACCCCAGCGCGGCCACCACGACCCTTCATGGAAGTCGGCAGCCTTCAACCACGCTTCGTGATCAAGGCTCAGATCTTCATTGGTGTAGTGACCGTATTTGTTCTTGCTGGGCGGGTTCACGATCCCGGCGATGTGGCCTGATTGGGTCATGATGAAGGTCTTGTCCTTGGACCCCATCTGCTGCACGCCGCGATAACTGTCTTTCCACGGTGCGATGTGATCCGTCTCGCACGCGATGGCGCAGAGCGGCACGTCGATATCGCCCAGTTCCAGGTGATGCCCCATCAGGTCGAACCCACCCTCTGCCAGCTCATTGCGCTGACACAGACCGCGCAAATACTGCATCGCCATCTTGGCTGGCAGGTTGGCCCCGTCCCCATTCCAATAAAGCAGATCAAAGGCAGGTGGCGTCTCGCCCATCATGTAGCTCTTGATCGCGGGCGTATAAACAAGGTCCGTGGAACGCAGGAAGGTGAATGTCCGCGCCATGATGACCGAGGGCAAAATCCCCTTGTCGGCGCATTCCGCTTCGATGCCGTCAATGAAGTCATCCGTCAGGAACGGTGTGAACTCTCCCTGATCGCTGAAATCCGTCAACGCCGTAAAGAACGTGGCGGACCTGATCGA
This sequence comes from Tateyamaria sp., assembly GCF_059783535.1. Lineage (NCBI taxonomy): Bacteria > Pseudomonadati > Pseudomonadota > Alphaproteobacteria > Rhodobacterales > Roseobacteraceae > Tateyamaria > Tateyamaria sp. Next base: position 5,597 of record NZ_JBYNDP010000043.1, read on the forward strand.
CTTGTCCTTGCGCTGTTTCAGCAGGCTGAGGGTGAGCGACAGCGTAGTGCCCGCGATGCAATAGCCGATGGCGTTGACCTGCTTCTGGCCGGTGATGGCCTTGGCCTCGCGGATGGCGGCCAAATATCCGTCCTCGATGTAATCTTCCATGCCGACCCCGGCATAGGTCGCGTCGGGATTCACCCAGGACACCACAAACAGGGTGTGCCCCTGTTCGACAATCCACTTCACCAGCGAATTCTGCTGTTTGAGGTCAAGGATGTAGAACTTGTTGATCCATGGCGGGAACAGCACAATGGGGGTTCTGTGCACCTTCTCGGTCGTAGGAGTGTACTGGATCAACTCCATCATCCGATTGCGGTAAATGACCTTACCCGGCGTGGTGGCGATATTGCCGCCCAACTCGAACGCTTTGTCATCGGCCAGCTTCACAATCAGTTCGCCGTTATTGGTCTCTAGATCGGAAATCAGGTTCTCAAGCCCGTCAATCAGGCTTTGGCCCTCGGTCGCCACTGCCTTTTCAAGCGCATCCGGGTTGGTCGCCAGGAAATTCGTGGGCGCCATCATGTCCACGATCTGGCGCGAGAAATAGGCGAGGCGCTGCTTTTCCTTCGGCTCAAGGTCCGACACGGCCTCGACCGCCTGCTCAACCGCATCCGCATTTATCAGGTACTGCTGCTTGACGTAGTTGAAGTAAGGATGCGTATCCCACAGCGGGTTGGCAAAGCGGCGATCCTTTGGGCCGGGCTTTGCGGGGGCCTGCAACTTGCCGGAAGCGAGCGCCTGCTGCGCTTCGACAAAATGGGTCACGGATTTCGACCAGAACTGCAACTGGTGCTCCAACACTTTGGCCGGATCACGGAAGGCTTCGTGCCAATAGGCCGTGGCCGCCTTTGTGAACAGCTCCTGATTCGGGCCGTCGAGCGCCGCATTGTGCGTGCTGCGGTGCGTCAAAACCTGGGTGAGTCGTTGCGTCAACTCCTCAACCTTACGGAGATTAGTATTCAATTTATCGAGGTTTTCCCCCGTGACAGCACCACCGGTTGTGTCGTCGGTTGTCATGTTAAGGTCTTCCCCGTAGTGTTCGCATGTGCAGCAATGACGCCAGCGTGTCAGCGCCGCCTATGTATGGTCGCATGTTTCAGGGGGCAAAGCGACAAACCGTCCGACGCGGGACCGTGCGTGCCCGCCCCTAAAGAGTGAAGGAGAGCGCGATGCGCTACATGATCAGCTACGACTTCATGGAAACCATGCGGAATACGAACCAATGGCTGGGCGCCACTGCCCGTGCAATCGGGGCCTACCCCGCTTTTGCCGCCCTGCCCAACCCGGCGCTGCAGATGATGTCTGCCTGGGGCGAGGTCACAGAACGTACCTTCGAACGTATGGTGGCCAAACCCGACTGGGGCATTCGCACCTTCACCTGCGAAGACGGCCGGGACCACCTCGTGAGCATAGACAAAGTGGTCGAGAAGCCTTTCGGCGACCTCATCCACTTCAATGTGTCTGGTCGCAAGACACAGCCCCGCAAGATTCTGCTCGTGGCGCCGATGTCCGGCCACTACGCCACGCTCCTCCGCTCGACCGTCAAATCGCTGCTGGTCAATTGCGAGGTCTACATCACCGACTGGCACAATGCCCGCGACATCCCCGTCAGCGCCGGCAAGTTCGATGTCGAGGATTACACGCTCTACCTCGTGGACTTCATGCGCGAGCTTGGGCCCGACACCCACGTGATCGCCGTCTGCCAGCCTGCGCCGCTGACACTCGCAGCCACAGCCTACCTGGCCGAGGAAGACCCCAAAGCTCAGCCCCGGTCGCTCACCCTCATCGGTGGCCCCATCGACCCCGACGCGACACCGACCGAAGTGACCGACTTCGGCCGCCGGGTCACCATGGGCCAGCTTGAGGAAACGATGATCCAGCGCGTGGGCTTCAAATACCCCGGCGTCGGACGAATGGTCTATCCGGGCCTGCTGCAGCTGGCCTCGTTCATGTCCATGAACGCCGAAAAGCACTCCAAGGCGTTCAGCGACCAGATCGGGCGCGCCGCGCGCGGAGAGTCCAGCGATCACGACAAACACAACCGCTTCTACGACGAATACCTCGCGGTGATGGACATGACGGCCGAGTTCTACCTGTCGACCGTCGACCGCATCTTCAAACGCTGCGAAATCGCCAAGAACATCTTCACCGTGAACGGCAAACAGGTCGACATCGGCAAGATCACAACCGTCGCGGTCAAAACCGTCGAAGGCGCGAATGACGACATCTCGGCCCCCGGCCAATGCGTTGCCGCGCTCGATCTTTGCACGGGCCTGCCGGACGAGAAAAAGGCAAGCCACGTCGAACCCGGCGCGGGCCACTACGGCATCTTCGCGGGCAAAAGTTGGCGCAAAAACATCCGCCCTCTTGTGCTCGAATTCATCGACGCCAATTCGCCCAAGACACCTCCGAAAAAGGCGGCCAACAAAAACAAAGCAGCTTAAGCCATGGCAGGCGCGGATCTTCCCTTCGCCTGTGATTGCGGAAAATTGCGGGGCACACTTCTGGGCGTGTCCCCGACAAACGGCACCCGCGCCGAATGCTTCTGCCACGACTGCCGCGCGGCCGAGCTTTACGCCGGTCAACCCGACCCGGCTCCCGGTGGCGTACAAGTCTATCAAACCGTCCCTGATCGCGTGCGGTTCGATGCAGGCGAAGACCAACTTTCGGTCTTCTCCCTCTCCGAAAAGGGGCTGCTGCAATGGCAGGCCCGTTGCTGCGGCGCCATCCTGTTCAAGACGGTGCGCACCCCCAAGCTGGCCTTTGCCTCGTTCCGCACAGATCGGCTTGAGGATGACAGCCCACTGGGCCCGATCGTGGCGCGGGCATATGTCCGCAAACCCAATGGCAAACGCGGGCACGAAGGTGGTTTGCTTTTCATGTTCAGGTTCGCCAAACGCGTGCTGTGGCGGCGGATCACGGGCCTGTGGAAGCAAACACCGTTTTTCAATGCAGACGGAACGCCTGTCCGGGACATCCACCTGTTGCCCGAAGCGGAACGGGCCAGACTTTATCCGAACCGGGGCTAGCCTTTTCCCGAAACAGTTCATGCGTTTCGCCAGCTCCGCTTGTCGGATAACTGCCTAAAACCGCAATTCGGCTACTGAGCGCGTCATAGGTCAACCGTTTGACGCCGGACTGCCTGACGAAGAGCGCAGCAGCCAGCCACCCAAGTCCCCTGAACAGTCGGAGCAGCCCCCTCTGGCCAGTCAACCAGAACAGGCTCGGCACGCAAAGCTTGTGAACAAGCTTTTACGTCCCGCCTGCACCTGCCCATCGCGGCGCAACCGCCGGATTATTGAGCATAGGACCCATGCTGGACGCTGCTTGCGTTCAGGCATTTTAGGTTCTGCACAAAATGCACGCAGAATTTGGCCGATACCGTCGCGTATTGAGTACAACCAGTTGGAGAAAAAATCGGCCTCCGATACTGTCGCTCTATTGTTCAAAAACTTTCACAGTTTGATGAGAACACAACACCCAAGCATCTTCCTAAAGGGGAATCGAAATGAGCCGCCACTATCGTAACTTTGAATTCGGATCCTGGAGCGATGATGTCCTGACAGGCACTGATGGACGAGACTTCATCTTCGCATTTGGCGGAAACGACACCATCTCATCGGGTGCTGGAAACGACCGCATTTTTGCCGGGTTCGGAAATGATGTCATTAACGGCGGTGCCGGAAACGACCGGATCTTTGGTGGCTTTGGGTTTGATACGGCACAGTATGCCGGGTCGATCGTCGACTATTCGATCAATGTGCGAAGCTGGTGGGGTCCAACCACGGTAACGTCCATCAACCCGAGTGTTGAGGATGCGGGCCGCGACACGCTTTACAGTGTCGAGGCGCTGTATTTTGCAGCAGACGACTATACCCTTTTCCTGAACGGTGAGAACAACGCCGTTCTTGCAGGCGACGACGACGTTGCGACCTCAGAAAACGCGACATTGACCATCACGGCCAACGCGCTTTTGGAGAATGATCGCGAGTTCGACGGGGATATGATCGCGATCACCTCCGTTTCGGCCGTCAGCGCAGCCGGTGCGCAGGTCACGCTCAACGATGGCGAAATCAGCTACGATCCGGGCACAGTCTTCGACTATTTGGGCGCGGGCGAGACCGCCACGGACACGTTCACCTATGTCGTCGATGATGGAAATGGCGGGACGGATACTGCCACCGTCACAGTCACAATCACCGGCGAAAATGATCCGGTCATCGCAGGTGATGACACGGCAACCGTCAGCGAAAGTGGCGTCCTGACCATAACGACGGCCGCGTTGCTGGCCAATGATACGGACGCGGACGGTGATGCGCTTGAAATCACGGCTGTTTCAGAAACCAGTGCCTCTGGCGCCACGGTCAGCCTGGTGGATGGCGAGGTGACATATGATCCGGGTTCGGTCTTTGACAATCTCGGCGCCGGGGAAACCGCAACCGACACATTCACCTATACAGTCACGGATGGCAACGGCAGCACCGTCACCGCGACAGTCACAGTCACCATCGAGGGTGAAGGCGAAGCGCCAAACCTGCTGGCCGTCGACCAGATCTGCTTGATCGAAGGCAACAGCGCGTTTCAAGCCGTCATCAGCGCGGACGATCCCGATGGCGACACACTGACCTTCTCGCTGTCCGGCGACGATGCCGCGTTTTTCACAATCGATGCAGAAACCGGGGCCATCAGCTTTGTCGCGCCGCCGGAAGTGGACAACCCGCTCGATGCGGGCGGCGACAATATCTACGACCTTGAGCTGACAGTGTCGGATGGCACCGAAACCACCACCCGCGCCGTCGCTGTGCAGGTCATTCCCGCCCCCCAAACCGGCGGCGGCGGAACCAGCACCATTGCATTCGACATGGTCGGCAGCGCATCGCTGGGCCTGCTCAATTTCGTCAACTCCGCACCAACCTTCTCCAGCGCCGGCGATGGGTTCGGCTTCTTTCAAGCAGGGTCAGGCTCTGTGCCATTCAGCCTCGTTGATGACAGCGCCGGAAGTTTCCCGGCCGACAGCCTCGGCATCATCGACAGCAGCACCAACACCGATGTGTTTTTCGGTGCCACCGATACGCAAAACAGCGACAATGATGGCGACGTCACGGCCACGTGGTCCTTCGACATTGCTGGCGAAAGCGATCTCAGCCTCAGTGTCGATGCGGGCGCCATGGGCGACTTTGAAAGCACCGACAGCTTTGTCATCACCTACAGCATTGACGGCGGCGCAGACATTGTGCTGTTCGAGTTCGTCGCGGATGAGGATGCCTCGCAGGACTACACTCTGGCCAACGGCAACATCGAAACACTGGATGATCCACTGACCGTGGGCGGAACGGGCGAGGTGTTGTCCAATGTTCTGCAAACGCTCAGCGCCGATCTGGCAGGCACCGGGTCCGTTCTCAACATCACCCTGACGGCCAACACGGACGGCGGATCAGAAGCGTTTGCCATCCAGAACCTTGTGGTCGAAGCGGCGACACCTGCCGGGCCCCAGATCGTCGCATCGACCCTGACGGGCGGTGCGGATGTGAACCTGATTTCCTTCACAAACAACGCGCCAGACTTTTCCAGCGCCGGGGATGGGTTCGGGATCTTCCAGGTGGGCACAAGCGGATCCATACCGTTCAGCCTTGTGGATGACAGTGCCGGAAGCTTCCCAAGCGACAGCCTCGGCATCATCGACAGCAGCACAAACACTGACCCGTTCTTTGGCGCGACAGATACGGTCAACAGCGACACATCCGGCCCGGTGTCCGCCACATGGGCCTTTGACATTTCCGGCTTCAGCGATCTGATGCTGTCGATTGACGCAGGCGCCATGGGCGATTTCGAAAGCTCCGACAGCTTCACCTTCACCTACAACATCGACGGCGGCACCGAGATGTCTCTGTTCGACTTCGTGGCCGACGAGGCCGCGTCACTCGACTACACCCTTGCAGGCGGAAGCGTCGAAACGCTCAGCGACCCTCTGACCCTTGCCGGGTCGGGCGAGGTTCTGTCAAACATATTGCAAACCCTGACCGGATCGATCGAAGGCACCGGGTCCACCCTGAACCTGACCTTCACCGCCGAAACCGATGGCGGGTCCGAGGCGTTTGCCTTCCAAAACCTCGTCA